>JAVBVL010000089.1:0-14375 GCA_031554285.1 Bacteroides sp. | reverse complement strand
GTGTACGTTTCGTTCTCCATCTTCCAGTCGCAGAAAGGGAGCAGTACCGTATGAAACTCCAATCCTTTGGATTTGTGAATGGAGAAGATGCGGATGCCTTCTACTTCGCCGCTCGGGATGGTTTTGCTGCACAGTGTTTCTTCCCAAAAGCGGATAAAGGCGCCGGTGTCCGATGAATTGTTTTGCAGGTAATCGGTTACCTGGTCGAAGAAGGAGAACAGGTACGCGTCCTGCTTCTCGATGAGCTTCATGTCGAACAGGGTGAAGAGTTCTTCCAGTAATTCGTACAGCGGCATGAGGCGCAGGGTGGGGGCGTTGTTTACAAAGGCTTGCGGCAGGTAGGTGGTGTCCCGGGAGCGTACAATGGTATCTAATGCGATGCCTTTCTTCAAGACTTCGTTTTGGTAAGATACTGCCAGTTGTGCTGCGGCGATGGTGTTGCCCGGGTCCTGCAGATAACGCAGCGCATCCAGGAGCATGCAGATGGCGAGTGAAGCATCCAGTCGGAAGGCTTCGTCGGATACCACCTGGTAGTGAAACTCCTTGTCGAAGTAATCGGCAATGGGAGGGATGTTCTTGTTTTTGCGTACCAGGATGGCGATGTCGTTCATCTTCACGCCTGCCGCTAACAAGCGTTGTACCTCTTCGCCCAACGACATCAGGGTTACATCCATGTAGTTGTACTCGTCGTCAGGTTCCAGGAACGATACTTTGACGTAACCTTTCTGCTCTTTGCGGGGCGATTCCTGTGCCACGTCACTGTAGGCGCGTTGCAGGTCGTCGCAATCTTTGCCCTGGCGTTCGTGGTAAATGCTGTTGAGGTAGTTTACGGCTGCCTCGAACAGCTTATTATTAAAGGTGATGATGTTCGATTCGCTCCGGCGGTTGGTTTTCAGGGTTTCCACGCGGATGGGGAAGTGTTCGAGGTTCTTGTTCAGTCCGTTCAGGATGCCCCAATCGCCGTTACGCCAGCGGTAGATGGACTGCTTCACGTCGCCTACAATCAAACTATCTGCTCCTTGCGAGAGTCCTTCGATGAGCAGCAGGCGGAAGTTATCCCATTGCATGCGACTGGTATCCTGAAACTCGTCAATCATCACGTTGCGGATGTTGGCGCCAATCTTCTCGAATACGAAGGAGGAGTCGCCATCCTTTACCAGTTGGTGAAGCAGCGCGTTGGTATCTGAGAGCAGGAAGCGGTTGTTCTCCCGGTTCAGCCTTCGTACTTCATCGTCTATACTTGCCAGCAGTTGCAGCTTGTTGAGGTGTTGCATGGAGAGGCGGCAACTGTTTACCTCCCGGTTGTTTCGTTCGCGGAATTCTTCGGCGGTGTGCAGCAACGGCATCAGGCTTTCGGCAGCCAGTGCGAGGATTTCTTTGTAACTGGGGGAGGTTTTGGTAGCCCAATTCTTCTCGTCCTCCAAACAGCTTTCTACGGTTTTGTTGCGGATGGCGTTGCTGAGTTCGCCTTGTCGCAGTTTGCGGAAGTAACTGCCGATGCCTCTTGAACCGCCTTTCAGGTCGTCGGGAGATAGGCCGTGCCCTTCGAGTTCGCCTTCAAACTGGTCGCAGAAGCCTTTCATCTGTTCCAGGCATTCTGTTTCCATGTCCTGCAGGAGTTTGCGGTACTCCTTGATGGTGTCGGGGTTGTGCAGTCGTTGTCGCAGACCTTCGCCCTTTTCAATATACCCTTCGTCGAAGATGTTACGGCCGAAGCTCTTGATTTCGCCCGATACATTCCACCGCTTGTCCTCGGCAATGTGCTCGTAGATGTAGTCGAGCAGCCACGCCAGTACGGGCGAGGTGGGTCCTAACCGTTCAATCATGCTATCTACGGCATCACTCAGCACCTGGGCATTGTTCAGTTCGATGTTGAGGTTGGGACTGAGTTCCAACTCGCGCGCCAGGTTGCGCATTACCGATTGGAAGAAGGAGTCGATGGTTTCTACCCGGAAGCGGCTGTAGTCGTGCAGCATGTAGTTCAGGGCTGTGCCGGCGGCTTGGCGCACTTCGGGTACTGTCATTCCGGTGTCTTGCACTACGCGGTTGAGGTAGTGTATGGCTCCTTCGTCACCGGTATGTATGCCGTATAGCTGACTGAGAATACGTTCCTTCATCTCTGCCGTGGCTTTGTTGGTGAAGGTTACCGCCAGTATCTGACGGTATGCCCTGGGGTTGCGTACCAGGTGCTTGATGTATTCTACTGCCAGGGTGAAGGTTTTACCGGAACCGGCAGATGCTTTGTAAACGATTAGTTCCATTGTTTCGTTGCTTTGTCTTGTTCTTTTTCTTTTGGCTTGAACCAAAAGAAAAAGAACCAAAAAGAAAAATTCAAGGCTGCATTTTCTCCGCTACTCCGTTTGTTTGAAAAGCGATCGTCGCGAAACTCGCTTCGCTCAAACAGTCGCTCCTTTACTCGCTTTTCACCCAAACTCCGCTTAACGCTGCGAAAATGAGGCCGGTCTGTCGGTAGTTGCACCGCCGGTTGCTAACCCCACCGTCTGCATGTCCTGTGGGTGCAACATCGCTGCGCTCGTTGTGTTAATGGGCTTTCTTATGAGTTCTTGTTATTCCTATCCCTCTGTGTCCTCTGTGGTGCAATCAACCTATTGCACGTATTCTATCTTGAGTACGATTACGCGTACTTGTTCGCCTTCGGCTCCTGCTTGTACCATGGCCTGGTGGTAGTTGCGGGGAAAGAACATGAAAAATATGTCGGGATTGGAGTCTACGTATTTAATCTTATCGGAGGTAAAGTGTTGCACATCCGGTTTGTACTCGTTGATGGGTGTGGCATCTTTGGGGTTGATAAGTCCGAAGCGTTCGGTTCCCCGGGCTACGTATTGCAGGTCGATGTAGTTGCGGTGGGCTTCGATGCGGCGTTTACTTGGCTCCTGTGTGGTGCCGTTCTCCACGCTAACAGTGAGGCGTTTGCCTTCAATTTCCTGTTTGCCGGCGGGCATGTTAACCAGGTCGTGCGTGGCGAGCCAGGTAAAGGCCTTGTCCCACAATTCCTTGTTTTTGTGGTACTGGGTGTAGAACTCGGTGTAATCCGTCGTTTTGTCGGGAGTGGGAGCAAAGCCGTTGGCCCACTCGCGTTGTTTGGTCCACTTGGCAGCTTTGCTTTTGCTAACCGATTGTGCGTAAGCGGTTGTGCCGCAGATGAGGAGAAGCAGCGTAATGGCCGCTTTTACGGGGAAGTGTAATTTCTTCATGGATTTCGTTATTTTGTTATGCACAAAGCTACGTAAAAAAGCCGAGAATTCACTGCACAGGTACATAGAAAAAGATAACCATCTTTCACAACAAAGACGGTTATCTTTGAAATGAAACACTTCCATCTTTTTTGAAAACTCTTCCATCTTTTACCATCAAACTTTACCGTATTTATTGGATAAAAGCGAAGGTTGTTTCCTCTCATAATTAGTAAAAAAAACATTTAGCATATTTTCATTATAAATATGAATCGCCGAATGAAATATTTGATATATTTGCAAAAAAGTGTTCCTAACACTAAAATTATCTAATTTTAAACACATAATCTAAAGTACCATGGTAATCGGAATTCCCAAAGAAATTATGCCGGGAGAGGCACGCGTATCGGCTACTCCCGAAACAGTGAAGAAGTTTGTAGAGGACGGATCGGTAGTCCTGGTTGAGCACAGTGCCGGAGTGGGGTCGTTCTACCCCGATGCGGAGTACGCAGCTGCCGGAGCTCAACTCATTCAATCTGCCGAGGAACTGTTTCAAAAGGCCGATCTTATCCTTAAAGTAAAAGAACCGCTTTTCAACAACGAGTTTAACAAACACGAAGTGGAGATGATGCATCAGGGTCAGTACCTGATTACCTTTATCCATCCCGCCTCGCCGGTGAATCATGACATGGTGCGGCTGCTCGCCAAACAAGGTGTTATCAGCATGACGCTGGACAGCGTGCCGCGTATCTCGCGTGCGCAGAGTATGGATGCGCTCACCTCAATGAGTACTTGTGCCGGATATAAGGGTATTCTGCTGGCAGCCAATGCAATGGCTAAGTTTATTCCGCCTATGTTTACCGCCGTGGGGTCAATGAAACCTGCCAAGGCGTTGGTGATTGGTGTGGGTGTGGGCGGACTGCAAGCGTTGGCTACGGCGAAGCGTTTGGGTGCCATTACCCATGCGGTCGACATCCGTCCCGCCGCCATGGAAACTGCTATGAGCCTGGGTGCCAAGGTAATTGACGTGGCGGTTCCTGCCGACCTTGCCATTGCCGAAGGCGGATACGCCAAGGATCTTCCTGCCGACTGGTTGAAGAAGGAGCAAGAAAAGCTGCGCGAAGTGCTCAAAGAGATGGACATCGTGTTCCTGAGTGCGTTGGTACCGGGCAAGATTGCTCCCATCCTGATTACCGAGGAGATGGTGAAAGAGATGAAAGAGGGTTCGGTGATTGTCGACATTTCCATCGATCAAGGCGGAAACTGCTCCATCACTCCTCCGGGACGTACTGAAGTGAAACACGGCGTTACTTTGATTGGTATTAAGAATATACCGGGCATGTTGCCCACCAGTTCCACGTGGATGTTTGCCAATAACGTGTGCAACCTGGTTCAATACCTTATGAAAGACGGCAAGATGGTGCTCGACCGTACTGATGAGATTGTGAAGTCCATCCTCGTAACCATCGACAACGAAATTATTCATCAGGGAACGCTCGAAGCGATGAGCCACTAATTCTATTGTTATGAATCCAATTTATTTGATTGTGATATTTGGGGTATCCTCTCTGTTGGGGTACCTCATAATAAAGAATGTTCCCAGTTTGTTGCATACTCCGTTGATGACGGGCATGAATGCACTGGCGGGCATCTGCCTGTTGGGCGCTGTGGTTACCGTAGGGTACTCGTACCAAGCGGGTGGTAGCGGTGCCTGGATTGGTCAGCTCCTGGGCGGACTGGGTATTGTACTGGCTACCGTAAACGTAGTAGCCGGATTTGGTGTGACACACCGCATGTTAAGTATGTTTCACCCCAAAAAGAAAACCACGAAGCCATGATAACACTCACTACGTATTACGTGCTGTGCGGCGTGCTGTCGCTGCTGGCTTTGTTGGGTATCTCGCTGATGAGCAAGGTATCTACGGCTGTCCGTGGTAACTTGCTGCTGTCGTTCTGTATGTTGGCAGGGTTCGTTGCCACCATGCTCTATTATCAGATACTGGAAGTGCCC
Organism: Bacteroides sp.; assembly: GCA_031554285.1. Classification (GTDB taxonomy): domain Bacteria; phylum Bacteroidota; class Bacteroidia; order Bacteroidales; family Bacteroidaceae; genus Bacteroides. The sequence continues at coordinate 9,170 of JAVBVL010000089.1, read as the reverse complement.
ACCATCTATGCGCTTATCCTCGTGGGAAGCATCGTGGGAGGCATACTGGCATACCGCGTGAAGATGATTGAGATGCCGCAAACGGTGGCTATGCTCAACGGCTTGGGCGGACTGGCGGGTGCCATTGTAGGCGGATTAACGCTGATTGGTATCGGTGTGAAGCCTTCGGAGTACCCGGTGTTTGTCAACTTTACGGCCAGTTTGGCGGTGGTTGTAGGTATGGTAACCTTCGTGGGAAGTATGATTGCGGCTGCCAAGTTGCACCGTCTGCTTCCGCAACAACCGGTGGTGTGGAAGAATCATCAGGCTATTGTTTCGGTGCTGATGATGGCTTGTGTGGCTTCGGTGGTGTTCTCGCTGCTGATTGGCAAAGAGGACAGTTTCGTGGCTGATTCGATGTTTGTGCTCATTTTGGGTACGGTGGCGGGTTCGCTGTTCGGTTGGGCGTTTGCCATCCGTGTAGGTGGGGCCGATATGCCGATTACTATTTCGCTGCTTACGTCGCTTGCCGGGGTGGCTGCTGCCATTGCGGGTATGGCTATCGGTGATATTCTCGTGGTATCTATTGGGGGTATCGTGGGTTCGTCGGGCTTGATATTGACACAGATTATGTGCAAGGCTATGAACCGTAAGTTGATGGTGATTCTGATGGGTAATGGTGGGGGAAAACCTGCTGTTGCTGCTAAAACGGAGAGTGCTATCGGTGCTAAACCGGGAACTGTTCCTGTATACGGGAAATCGGAAGCTCCAACTGCAAAATTAGAAACGGCTGCTATTCACGGAAAGTCAGAAGTTGGCTCTCACGGGAAGTTAGAAGCTACTTCTTACGGTAAATCAGATGCTGCGACTTCTGTATCCACTGCTCCTGCTGTTCCCGCTTCTGCCAAACAACTTGCTGCAATACTGAAGGCAGCTAAGCGTGTGATTATAGTTCCGGGTTACGGAATGGCGTTGGCTCAAGCCCAACACCAAGTACGTCAGCTTGCCGATTTATTCGAATCGAAAGGTGCATCGGTGAAATACGCCATCCACCCCGTTGCCGGACGTATGCCCGGACACATGAATGTACTGCTTGCCGAAGCAGATGTATCCTACGACCAACTCTATGAAATGGATGCCGTGAACGATGAGTTTGCCGAAACAGATGTAGTAGTGGTAATTGGTGCCAACGATGTACTGAACCCTGCTGCCCGTGATGCCGAAGGTACTCCCATCTACGGTATGCCTGTACTTAACGTAGACCAAGCCAGGCAGATAATCATCTGTAACTTCGACCTGAAGCCGGGTTATGCCGGAGTTCCCAATCCGCTGTACGATATGGCGGAGAAGGTAACCATGATGCTGGGTGACGCCAAAAAAACACTCACCGAACTTATCGGCAAACTGGAATCCGGAGAGGATGCTTCCGAAGAAGTTTCAACAGAAGCTTCGACAGCAGACGCTGAGGAACTAAAGGGCACAAGTGCTGTCAATGCAGGTGAAGGGCTGAAGTCTGTCCCGGCAGCAAGTACTACGAATGCAGGTGAAGGGCTAAAGTCTGCTCCGGCAGCAAGTACTATCAATATAGGTGAAGTACTAAAGTCTGATCCGGCAGCAAGTACTACGAATATAGGTGAAGTATTAAAGACAGCCCGCAAAGTAATCATCGTTCCCGGTTACGGAATGGCGCTTGCCCAAGCCCAACACCAGGTACGTCAGCTTGCCGATTTATTCGAGTCGAAAGGTGCATCGGTGAAGTACGCCATCCATCCCGTTGCCGGACGTATGCCCGGCCACATGAATGTACTGCTTGCCGAAGCGGATGTATCGTACGACCAACTCTACGAGATGGATGCCATCAACCATGAGTTTGCCGAAACGGATGTAGTAGTGGTAATTGGTGCAAACGATGTGCTCAACCCCGCCGCCCGTGATGCCGAAGGTACACCCATCTACGGTATGCCTGTACTTAACGTAGACCAAGCCAAACAGATAATCATCTGTAACTTCGACCTGAAGCCGGGTTATGCCGGAGTTCTCAATCCGCTGTACGATATGGCGGAGAAGGTAACCATGCTAACTGGCGATGCCAAGAAATCACTCTCGGAGTTGATTGGCAAGTTGATGTAGGTGGTTTTAAGAATCTCAGGACAAGCACTCCATTGCCGTCGGTTTCAACCGACGGATTAATATAAATGGAGCGAAGCGACTTCCGCTGCGGGTTTTAACCCCAGGTATCTGATGCACAACGCTGTATTAAGCCTGGGGTTAAAACCCGCAAAGGTATAAATGATTGTTTAATGCTGCGCAATCCGTCGGTTGAAACCGACGGCAATGGAGTGCTTGTCCTGCGATTTCTTAGGCGTGCTCTGTGTGACTCTGTGGTGAACTCCCTTTATTCACCCATATTCTGATACATGAACCGCTTGATGCTCTTCTTAGCGGTCTTCTCAAACTCTTCGAAGTGAATTTTTACTTTCGCAATCTGACTGTAAGCGGGTAGTAGCTGGTTAAGTTCAATGCGGTTAGCCTCCATCGCCTTCTCAATATCCGGCTGCTGCAAGCCTTGTGCAAAAGCATCCTCAAAATCGGGATAGATGAGCGCAACCAACTTCTCGCCCTGCATCACGATGAGCGATTCTGATACATACGGCAAGTTGTTGAGCTTACTTTCAATCTCCTCGGGGTAGATATTCTGCCCACTGGAGTTGAGCAGCAGGTTCTTGCTACGCCCGCGAATGGTGACGTACCCGTTGCTGTCCATAATCGCCATATCGCCCGTGTGCAACCAACCATCGGTATCAATAATCTCGGCAGTAGCTTCGGGGTTCTTGTAGTAACCCAGCATCTTGTTGGTACCGCGGCACAGGAGTTCGCCCGCTTCGTGTTCCGGGTTGGGGGAGTCTACCTTCACCTCCATACGGCTGGCAGCCTTTCCGCACGATGCCTGCTTGATGGTTTCCCAGCGCGATGAGCAAATGATGGGTCCGCACTCCGTCATGCCATAGGCAATGGTGTAGGGGAAACCTATTTTCTTCAGGAACGCCTCTACTTCGGCATTGAACGGAGCGCCACCGATGATAATCTCATCGAAGTTACCACCAAATATCTTCATGGCTTCCTTCCGTGCCGACTTCTTTAACTTCTCGCTGATGATGGGCACGCGCAACAACAGTTTACCCACCTTGTTATCGAGTTTGGGCAGGATGCTCTTCTTGATGATCTTCTCCACAATGAGCGGTACGCAGGAGATAACCCGCGGACGTATCTCGGAGAACGACTCCTGGATAATCTTGGGCGAGGGCATGCGGGTGAGGAAGAACAGATGCGCACCCACGGAGAAACCATACAGGAAGTCGTATGCCATGCCGAATACATGCCCCAACGGAAGCATGGATACCATGTGCTCGCCCGGTTTTACAGGCAGCATCTCTTCGCAATACGCAATGTTCGACCAAATGCTGCGACTGGGCAACATCACCCCTTTGGAGTACCCCGTGGTGCCCGAAGTATAGTTGATAATCACCAAGTCTTCCGGGCTTTCCTTGTAGTAGCTGATGTGTTCCGGCCGGAAGTTCTTGGGATACCGCTGACCGTATATCTCGTTGCGGTGCTCTACAGCATGGGTAAGCTGTGCATTGCGCGAAACAAGCAGGGTGAAGTCGGCCAACGACACGATTCCCTCCAACAACGGCATGGCTTCTTCGTTGAGGTTCTCCCACACCTGGTCGCCCACCATCAGGAGGCGTGCTTCGGAGTGGTTAACTATGTTATGGATGTTATCGGCTTTGAACTCGTGCAAAATAGGTACAACAACCGCGCCGTACGTAACCGTTGCCAGGAACGATACCGCCCAGTGAGCACTGTTACGTCCGCATACGGCAACCTTGTCGCCGGGGCGCAGACCGGCATTCTCGAAGGCGATATGAAACTTGGCAATTTTGCGTGCCACATCTTTGTATTGCAGGGTAGCTCCCTTGTAATCGGTTAGCGCGTTTAAGTTCCAGTTTTGGATGATACTGCGTTCAATATATCCAATCAATCGTTGGTCTTGGTTCATTGTTGTATTTTGCACATTTACTTTAAGAATGTGCAAATTTAATGACATTTTAACAAAACCAACATTGGTGTATTAAGTTTTATGCTTAATTAACGGGAGCGAGAAAGATGCCTTGTGCGCGTTGTGTGCTACTTTTACCGAAGATTATAGGAAAAGTTTACCATGCATCTGCCAAATAATATTTTGATATTCAAAACATAACACCTGGCAGATGGTACACTCTTTTTGTTGCTTGGCGGGCTACGGTTTTATGAATTTCGACCCCGTTCGTTCCTCGGCAAAAAGTAAAGCTGTGTTAATTAATGCCAGGTGCGAGTAGGCTTGCGGGAAGTTGCCCAGTTGCTGCTTGGTGTTGAAGTCAAGGTCCTCGCTGAACAGTCCCAGGTGATTGGAGCAGGTAAGCAGTTGGTCGAAGATGCGCAGGGCTTCGTCTCGCTCACCGATGACGTACAGGGCGCGTATCAGCCAGAAGGTGCAGATGGTGAACGACGAGGTGGGCAGGCCGAAGTCGTCGTTGTTCTTGTACCGGTACATGAGGTCGTTGTGGTACAACTCTGCCTTGATGCGCCGCACGGTGCTGATGTAACGTTCGTCGGTAGCTTCAATGAAGCCGTAGCGTTCCATGAGCAGCAGTGACGAGTCTACGTAGGTGCTTCCGTAGGCTTGGGTGAAGCATTGTAGTTCGGCGTTCCACCCGTGGGTGAGGATGTCTTCGCGGATGCGGTCGGCTTCCTTGCTCCAGGCGGCTTCGTAGGGCTTCTGTCCCAGGAAGGCGGCAATGCCGATGGCGCGGTCCAGCGCTACCCAGCACATCACTTTGGATAATACGTAGTGGTCTTCCTTGTTGCGGAATTCCCAAATGCTGCAATCGGGCTCCTGCCAACTGCGGTACACGCTTTTGACGATGGTTTTCACGATTTCCCACATCTCTTCTATCTCGTCCAGCGTGCCGGGGAAGTGGAAGTAGTAGTTATGTATCACGTCCATGAGGTAGCCCAACGAGTCGTTTTGCCGTTGGTTGTAGGCGGCATTGCCAGTGCGTACGGGGCGTGAGTGGGCATAGCCCGCCAGGTGTGGCAGTTCTTCTTCGTGCAGGATGCGGCTTCCGTCGATGCTGTACATAATCTGGAACGTGTCCGATTTGGACTTCAGCATGTTCTTGATAAACATCATAAACCGCCGTGCGGTGCTTTGGTGACCCAGGTTCAGCAGCGTTTCAATGGACATGGAGGCATCGCGTATCCAGCAGAAGCGGTAGTCCCAATTGCGTACTTCGCCGATGGTTTCGGGGATGCTCGTGGTAAGTGCGGCTATCACGGCTCCCGAGGGGTGGTACGACATGAGTTTCAACATCAACAGGCTGCGGGATATAATGTCGTTGTAGGCGCTGAATTTGCGTGAACGGTTGTCCCAGTTGAGCCAGTACACCTTGGTGCGTTGGTATTCCAGGTAGATGCGGTGCAGGTCGATGGGTATCAGCTTCTGGTTGTAGGAGAGCAGGAGGAACTCTTCTTTGTCGAGTGCAAACTCTTCGGCATTGAGCACGGTGTCGAAGTTGAGCCCCGTGTACAGGTACAGACTCTCGTTGCTGTCTACCCGGGAGAAGGTACGTATGAAGTCGGGGAACTGGCGGTTCACTACTTGTTCGCGTCCATAGTTCAGTACCGGGTCGTAGAGGATGCGCAGGCGCGGCTTTCCTTTGAGCGGGCGCAGGTATCGGTATATTTCGGTGGGCATATAATGTTCGTCCTTATGACTGCGGTAACGGGGCATGAAGTCGAGCACCTCGAAGGCGCCTTCCGGTCCGCAGAAGGTGGTGCACAGAATGTTGGTGCCCCGGAAGTAACGCTGGGTGCTTTCGTATCCGTTGGTGAGGATGGCGAAGCTGCCGCCTTTCTCTTTGTCGAGCAGTTTGGAGAATACCGATGGGGAATCGAATATCGGGAGGCATAGCCAGTCGATGCTTCCCTCTTTGGAAATGAGTGCTGCCGTTTTGCAGTTTCCTATAACGCCGTAATTTAAATTTTCCATATTTGTGGACTCTTGTTTCTTGTACTTAGGAGGAAGATGGTAGTTTCATCCCCTTAAACTGTTTGTTCCATCTCCTGAAACTGTTTGTTCCATGCCTTGAAACTGTTTGTTCCATGCCTTGAAACTGTTTGTTTCATGCCTTGAAACCTGTTCTTCCTGGGAACTCTTATTTTAATAACCGATTCAGGAACAAGATTGTTTGCTGCTGTGTGGATATGTTGTACCGTGCACTCTTGGAATTCTTGCCTACTTTGATGGTGATGGCTTCCGGGGGAAGGGCGAGGAACATCTCCTCGTCCGTGGTGTCGTCGCCAATGGCAATGATACAGTCGTACGGAGCGTGGGAGAGGAGGCGTTGGGCTTCGGCACCTTTGCTCATGTCGGGGGGCTTTACTTCGACAATCTTGTTGCCCTTCATAATTTGCAGATTGTGGCGGAAGCAGGGGTTGATGAGCGAGTCTACCAGTTGGCTTACCCGTAAATCTGCCAGCCACGTGTCTACCGTGCGGTAGTGCCATACCAGGGCTGTGTCTTTTTGTTCCAGGCGGGAGCCGGGGGTGCGACGGACGGTTTTCTTCATTACGTCCAGAATTTCCTTGTCCCATTCCATCCGGCGGAGCTTTTCGTGCCATACACCTCCTTCTTTGTAGGAGGCACCGTGTTCGGCAGAGAGTCCGATGGGAAGCCGTCCGAGCCAGGACTCCAGTGTGTGGCGGTCGCGCCCGCTGCTGATAACCACGTGGTTGCCGGGTACATTGCTGAGTTGCAGCAGCAAGCGTATGAGTTCGCGGGTAGGACGTGCATCTTGCGGGTTCTTGTAGAAGGGTACCAGTGTGCCGTCATAATCTAACAGAATAAGTCGTTGCCGGGCGGCATCGTACTGTTGCTTGATGGTGGCAAAGTGCTGACGGTCTACAATCTTGCGTTGCAGGGCTTCGTTCTTCTTGTTAACGCGCAGTAGCTCTTCTACGAAATCCTCCGCCCATTGGCTTACGGTTTGCGCGGAGATTACCGCCTGCATGGAGTGTAAGGCGGCTATTTGTTCCTTTTTGGGCATGTTCAGGGCGGTTACAATGGCCTGTTCAATATCCATCGTGTTGGTGGGGTTTACAATGAGCGCGTCCGACAGTTCCACGGCTGCTCCCGCCATCTCGCTCAGTATAAGTACGCCGGGCTCGTTGCGCTTGGAGGCAAGATACTCTTTGGCTACCAGGTTCATACCGTCGCGTAGCGGGGTGACAAGGGCAATATCGGCAATGTGGTACAGCTGTACCAACTCCTCGAAGTTGAAGGTGCGGTAGTAGTAATACACCGGTCGCCAGTCGGGAGTAGAGAAGCGTCCGTTGATGCTGCCTACTGTGCGGTCGATGTCCTCTTTTAGTCCGGCATAGGCTGCCACATGGTCGCGTGACGGCGATACCACCATTACGAGCGATACTTGTTTGCGACGTTCCGGATAGTGCTCAAGGAACTCCTCGAACCCTTTGAGGCGTTGCAGGATGCCTTTGCTGTAATCTAAACGGTCAACAGAAAGCATTATTTTTACATCGCCGTAGCTCTTCTTCATCTGCCGGGCTTGCTTGCGCAGTTTGGCGTTGAGCAGGGCGTTGTGGTACTTGTCGTAATGAATACCCATGGGGAAGGCGTTGACGTACACCACCCGCTTGTCGAGGTAAATCTCATCGAGCATGCAGTCCAGTTTCAATACCCTGAACACAGCGCTGATAAAGTGTCGCATGTAGTTATGGGTGTGGAAGCCTACCAAATCGGCTCCTAACAAACCTTTCAACAGCTCCGCCCGCTCGGGCAGGTTACGGAACAGTTCGTACGAGGGGAAGGGGATGTGATGGAAGTATCCGATATGCACATCGGGCCTTTCGCGGCGTATCATCTCCGGGAGCAGCATCAGGTGATAGTCTTGCACCCACACCACATCGCCCGGCTCAATGACTTCCAGTGCTGCCTGGCAGAAAAGGGCATTGACCTCCTTGTACATCTCCCAAAACTTATTCTCATACCGCACGTACGAGGAGAAGTAATGGCACATGGGCCACAGAATGGTGTTGCTGTACCCCTCGTAGTACAACTCTATCTGTTGCGGGGTAAGATGCACGGCGTGATAGTGTTGGCGGTTGAGCAGCGCATCTACTTCCTGACGGCTTTGCGCATCTTCCAGGTGAAGTCCGGGCCATCCTACCCAATGCTTCTCGCGGGTAGTTTCCAGGGAATCCAGTCCGGTGGTAAGACCTCCGGCACTGGGTATCAAGTGGTATCCGTTTTCTTCTTGTACAAGTTTCAGGGGTAGGCGGTTGGCAATGATTACTAATTTCATGGGCTATGTGTATAGAGTTCCTATACATACAACAAACCGTAACGTGTAAATGACGGTTTATTTTGCATTTTTTTAGATAACTTCTTATCTTTGCCACCTATGAATAATCCAATTATTGCCCTCTCGTCTGCCGATTATCCCGAACTGATGCAGGTTTGGGAAGCATCGGTTCGTGCTACGCATCATTTCCTGAAAGAAGAAGATATACAACTTTTCAAACGATTGATACCGGAACAGTACCTGGATGCCGTGCGGTTGTTTGGTGTGCGTGATGCAAAGGGTAAGATGCAAGGCTTTCTGGGAGTATCTGATGATAACATCGAGATGCTCTTTATCCGTCCCGATGTACGGGGTACAGGGGTAGGAGGGGCTTTGTTGGCGTATGCCGTTCAGGAGCTCCATCTGCGTAAAGTGGATGTGAACGAACAGAATGAGCAAGCGGTGGGTTTCTATCTGCATAAGGGCTTTACCGTAGTGGCCCGCTCTGAGCGGGATGGAACGGGTAAGCCTTATCCTTTGCTGCATTTAATATACATGGATACTTCCCTGTGCCGAGGGCAGATACTTCACCCCAATCCAGGTAATCATAAGTAGAATAAAAGCAATGGGGATAAGCCACAACGCTATCTTCTCGTACACAGCACCCCGCTTCAAACGGAGATGTATGTACGCCAGGTAAGCTGCCGACGTAACGAATGCCCACGTCTCCTTCGGGTCCCACGACCAGTAATGCCCCCAGGCAGCTTTTGCCCACAGCGCACCCATCAG
>JAVBVL010000064.1:0-29740 GCA_031554285.1 Bacteroides sp. | reverse complement strand
TTCTCATTTACGTAAAGTTATTACGCCTACCTTTCTGTTCATTAAGTGAGCCCACCGGGCTGGGCCCTGGGGTTCACCCTGCCGGGCTCATCGTCCAACCTGGGTGGGCCCATCTGCCCTGCTGGGTGGGCTCACTTCAATACCCTATAAAAAAGGGTAACTATACCGTAAAAAAGTTTATACTACCCTTGGATAGAGTTATAAAAGGCTGCAAAAAGGTGATAGATGACAGATGCAGGTGATAGATAAAAACACATCTGTCATCAGTTAAGTGTTTAATTGTCATCTGATTGTTGCTTTCTAGTGACAGATGATAGATTGAACCCTGAACTTATTTCTGTGCGCGTTTCTTCCTACGCCAAAAATCACCATTGGAACGGCTGCCGCGGTATTCTTTATTCGCTTTGGCTTTTTCTTTCAATTCCTCCTGCTTCTCTTGCTGTGCCTTCTCGCCTTCAGCGGTAACAAACGGATGATTTTTGATAACGGGAACCGTTTTGCCGATAAGTTTCTGAATATCTTTCAGGTACGGCATCTCCTCAGAATCGCAAAAGGAGATAGCAACCCCATCATGTCCGGCACGACCGGTACGGCCAATACGATGTACATACGTCTCGGGCACATTGGGCAGTTCGTAGTTAATAACGTGCGACAGTTGGTCTACATCAATACCGCGTGCGGCAATATCGGTAGCAATCAGCACGCGCAGGGTGTGACTCTTGAATTCGGTTAAAGCACGTTGGCGGGCATTTTGTGACTTGTTTCCGTGAATGGCCTCGGCACGGATACCCTGTTTGGTGAGGGTACGGGCCAACTTGTCCGCCCCATGCTTGGTGCGGGTAAAAATAAGCACCGACTCAATCGACTTGTCTTTCAGCAGGTACACCAGCAGGTCTTTCTTTTGCCCTTTCTCCACGTAATACACTTGTTGTGAGATAATGTCGACGGTAGACGAGGCGGGTGTAACCTCTACTTTCTCGGGCTTGGTAAGCATCGAATTGGCCAATGTCTCAATTTCGGGCGGCATGGTAGCCGAGAAAAAGAGGGTTTGGCGTTTGGCAGGCAGTAGCTTCAACACCTTTTTGATGTCGTGAATAAATCCCATGTCGAGCATACGGTCGGCCTCGTCCAATACGAAGTAATCCAATGCGTTGAGGTGGATAAACCCTTGGTTAATAAGGTCTAACAAACGCCCCGGGGTGGCTACAAGAATCTGTACCCCCTTGCGCAGGGCATCGGTTTGCGGCTTTTGCGCTACGCCCCCGAAAATAACCGTGTGCTTCAATCCCGTAAACCGTCCGTATGCCTCGAAGCTCTCGCCAATCTGTATGGCAAGTTCGCGCGTGGGCGTCAAAATCAGGGCTTTAATATCTTTGCGGTGATCGGTTTTGTACAAACGTTGCAGGATGGGGATGGAGAAAGCAGCAGTCTTTCCCGTGCCGGTCTGGGCACAGCCCAATAAATCTTTTCCTTGCAGCAAAATGGGGATGGATTGTTCCTGAATGGGGGTGGGAGTGGTGTAACCTTCTTCTGATAGGGCCTTTAATATAGGTTCTATTAAGTTTAATTGCTCAAATGTCATGTATCAAATATTCAATGAATCTCGCTGATTCGTTATGTTATAAAGCACAAAGATACGGTAAGATGGTGGGGTACGGGTTCTTTTTGTAACGCTTTAATTATATTTAACTATGGGTGAGGTGCAAGGAAGGAGCGCGAACGCCTACATTTGTTGTTTGATTAAGTAAAAAATAGAATAGTAAAATGAAAGATAAAATTGTATTGATAACCGGTGCAAGTAGCGGTATTGGCGAAGGATGTGCCCGGAAGTTTGCCTCACAAGGAACTGATTTGATTCTGAATGCCCGCAACGAAAGTCGTTTGGCAGAGTTGAAAAAGGAACTGGAAAGTGAATACGGTATCCGCGTGCAGGTACTTCCATTTGATGTACGTAACCGTGCCCAGGCCATCGAAGCCCTCAACTCCCTGTCTGCCGGGTGGAAAGCCATCGACATCCTGATAAACAATGCCGGCCTGGTAATTGGGGTAGATAAAGAACACGAAGGTAACCTCGACGAGTGGGACATCGTAATTGATACCAATATCAAGGGTCTGCTAGCCATGACGCGTTTGGTTACTCCCGGCATGGTTGAACGCGGCCGCGGACACATTATTAATATAGGTTCTATTGCCGGTGAGGCTGCTTATCCGGGTGGAAGCGTGTACTGCGCTACTAAAGCCGCTGTGAAGGCGCTCAGCGACGGGCTGCGTATCGACCTGGTAGATACACCTCTCCGTGTAACCAACATAAAACCGGGAATGGTCGAAACCAACTTCTCCGTGGTACGTTACCGCGGCAACAAGCAATCGGCCGACGATTTCTACAAGGGAATTCGCCCCTTAACCGGCGACGATATAGCCGAGTCGGTTTACTTTGCCGCTTCTTCACCCGAGCATATCCAGATTGCCGAAATTCTTGTGATGCCTACCTATCAGGCAACGGGAACCATCTCGTATAGAAAAAATGTATAGAATTGTTGGCTTGATTGAACGTTATCCGCTTTTATTTGTTTTTGTTAAATAGGGTTTGTTTTGTCGCTGCGTATAGTTAACATAACAAAATGTACGTGGTTTTTTAACGTTTTCCGAAATAATTCTTTGCTGGGTGATAAAAATTCTATTATTTTGTTCTCTGAAACCGGAATATGCATATATACGAATAGACTGTGCATCTTCTGGGCAATAAATAAAGTGAAATTACTAATTTAAATGGATAGAAAATGAAAAAATTGGTTGTATTAGGAATGGGAGTATGTGCTGTATTGGCGCTTGCTTCTTGTAAATCAAGTGAGAGTGCTTATAAAAAAGCATACGAAAAAGCTAAACAACAAGAACTGGTTGAACCCAAAGTAGAAGCTCCTGTGGAAGTTGCACCGGTGGTTGCTGCTCCGGTAGTATCTTCTACTCCTAAGGCTGCACCTGATATGACTGGTGTTCGCCAGGAAAAGGTGACTGTAGTTGCCGGTAACGCATTGAACGACTTTAGCGTAGTATGCGGTAGCTTCGGTTTGAAAGCCAATGCCGAAGGTTTGAAAGATTATTTGGATAAGGAAGGCTACAGCGCCATCGTTGCATACAATGCCGATGCTAACACCTATCGCGTAATTGTAGGTACATACCACGACAGAGCATCTGCTGCTGCTGCCCGTGACGCTTTCAAAGCAAAATATCCTAACCGTGCCGACTTCCAAGGCTCTTGGCTGTTGTACCGCGTGTACTAATCAGACTTTATAAAAGTATGTAAAGGGTATCCGTCAATGGGTACCCTTTCTTTTTCCTGTATAGTGGATGTTCTTTCTGGACATCCTTTTCTATTTCTATCTCAATAACCAGGTACAGGCTTTAATAAACCGTCAACTATTCAGAACAGCACATTAGGAGGACACCGAATCCCTGTGAATAGCAGATAGAGTATCTTCTTCATTCCGTGACTTCCGTGGGTAAATGATTATAGTATATACGAAGGAGCAAATAAAATACTGTGTAAGGACGGTTAATTATATCAATGAATTGCCAGATAATAGGAGGTAGGAGTAGGAAGGGTGTAAGCAATTCTTTGAATGTAGAACTCTTTCAGGGACTATTTCTTCTCTCAGAATTAGAATATCGGCAGCAGGGAATTATCTAAAGGATAAAATTGCAGACAGGATAGTAAAGGATACAAAGAAGCCCTACAATAAGGAGGCTTTTAGAAAACCTCCTTACTATAGGGCTCTTATCAATATATCGGAATTATATTATTCCAGGATAACTACACGGTTCAAGTAATCTTTACCGAACATGTTTGCAGTTCCACCGAAACCAACAAGTTCGAGTTGATCTTTGCTTACGCCTTCGCTAATCAAAGCATCGTAAACAGCTTGAGCACGTTTTTCAGACAATTTTTGGTTCAGCTTATCGCTACCGGTTGCTTTATCAGCGTAACCAGCTACCTTGTACTTCTTATCGGTGTTAGCCTTAAGAACCTTGGCAGCCAATTGGATGTTAACCTTACCATAATCATCGATTGTAGACTTACCAATCTTGAAGAAGATAGCGCGCGGGCCGGCAACTTCAATTTCTTTCACTACTTCCTTAGTAACAGTTTCAGGCTTCTTGTTGCGACATGCAGCCAAGTCAGCTTGAGCTTGTGCCAATTCGTTTCTGTAACGGTTAAGTTCAGCATTGATAGCGTCTTCGTCAACTTTCGGACAAGATACGAATTTCTTTCCACCGAATGTGTAAGTTACACCAGCAGTTGCAGCAATGTTACCATTGGTACGAGCCGGGCAAAGTGCACCGTAAGTAGAAGGAGACAATTCGCCTCTAACTTCCAAGTTAATATCAACATACTTGCTAACATTGAACATACCCAACAAACCTACAGAACCGTTTACGAAAGTTCTAACTTTCTTTTCTGACAAGTTCTTTGTCCAAGCTGTACCATCAGCGTTAGGAGTAATAGTCTTTTGAGTATAAGGCTTAGCAATTGTCAAACCAGGACCTGCAAATACTGACAATGTGAACAAACGATCAGGATTGTAACCACAAAGCAGGTTAGACAAGTTCATTGTTCCGTCCAAGTGCAATCTTACGTTCTTAGCATCGTATTTTTGGATAGTTCCCGGTTGAGCAACACCGTTTACTGTAGCGCCATTGCTACCCCAACCTGTTGCAACTACGTCTTTCCAAAGACCTACTTGACCACGGATACCCCAAACCGGAGTAAACCATTTACCTAAAGATACTGTTACGCGCGGAGCAATTTTGTCACCGAAGCTAGAACCGTCTTCATCATACATATTCAAAGCTGCACCAGCTCCTACGCTGATATAGACATTGTCCGTAGCTTTTTCGCTAAACAATTTCTCTTTAGTTTGAGCTGTTGCTGTTGACGCAGCAGCTACCATTAAAGATAATATGATTAATTTATTTTTCATTGTTTCTTTTGTTTTTTTAATTCAACTCTTTTGCTTTAGGTAAAACCAAATGACTTTTACATTATATAGTATTTGGGCATACCTGTAGGGGGGAGTTAATATTACATTTCTCCACTTACAATACCACCACCAGCATTCAAATCACCACCATGACCATGACCGTGACCGTGACCACCGTGACCATGATAGATGTCATTAGAGTATTGAGTATTAGCGAATTCGTAAGCAGAAACAGCTTTGATTACGATAGTATAAGCAACACCATCATAAGTAAATGTATAAGTGTCTTGCTTGTACTTAGTTGTAGCTGAAATAGTCTTAACTGAAGAAAGCGGAGCTACTTCAAACTTGTAAGTTACTTTACCTGTAGCAAATGCATCAGCTTGGTTTACAGGAAGCTTACCATAGATAGCAGTTAACTCTCTTTTCAAATAATCGTTCAAAGAAGCAGGAGCTGCTTTAGGAGTAGCTGCAGCAGGTTGGATATCCAAACCAGCGCTTGTTGACACAAATCTAGCAGCTGTGTCTACCACCATTGTAAAGTAAGGATACAAGAAAGAGTTACCATCGTTTACGATATCAACTTTGCTTTCAGTAGCACCATCAAATGTTTTAGAGTAAACACCTGCAGCTTCGCTAGCAAAGTTAATCTTCATACCGTTATAACCTTTGTAGTCTTTCGGCTCCAATGCAACATTCTGCATGTAAGAACCAGCCATGCCTTTATCTAATGCAGTGATTGAGAACGAAGCACCGTACTTAATGTCAAAATTTGCAGCTGTAGTAGCATCAACCGCTACAGTGTAAGCACCTGCTACCTTAGTAGAAGCATTGTAAGCACCATTTGAAGTAGCTGCAGTGAAAGCAGTACCACTTGCCGGAGTGAATGTAAGAGTTACACCCTGAACAGGCAAACCTGTTGCTAAGTTAGTAACAACACCCGAAATTGAATAAACAGGATCAGGGAGTACAGGAGGAGGTGTTACGTCACCGTCTACTGAATCATAGCAGCTTGTAAACAAGGCGCCGCTAACTGCCATAATGGCTAACGCTAATTTAGCGCTAATTCCAAAAAACTTAGTTTTCATTTTCATCTCAATAAAATTAATAATTTAATAATTCCGATTTAATATAATATGGGTTAAAACTGTTTTCTTGCATAATCGTATTTCCAATTTGCGGAGTATACGACTTTCCATAATATTGTTCATTGGAAGCATTGTATAATATTCCAAATGATTTTGATGGTGTTACCCGTACGTATCCTTTTCGTTTAATGCGATAAGGAGGCAATGCTATCTGGAAACGGAAACCTCCGTTGACTCCATTGTTATAGGGAACATCCACTTTCATGGCATAAAATCCTACAGCAGCATATCTGAAGTAACGTGTCATGTCAAATCTTACCCCTTTTTCTCCCAAAAGGTACTGTTCTACTTTCGCACTGAACTGAGTATTGTATTGGGGCCAGTAAAAGCTCCCTCCCAAACTCCAGGTCAGTCTTTTTAAAGAAGAAACCTGCCAACGAAAGTCCTTGAAATCAGAGTATCCTGTATATCCAATCCTTCCTTCCACAGCAAAGCGCTCGTCTTTCTTGAAAGTGTGTTTGGCTCTAACGTCTACTCCCCATCTATTCAAGTTGAATGTACCAACACTTGCAGTTACAATTATGTTCTCCGGCAGTCTTATAGATTGTGTTAAACCTACGTATCCTTGGCGAACTTTATCGTAATAACTGCCATAGTCATTATATATAGGTACTATAATTTGTCCGGTGAACTTCATCCCCTTCCACAAGGAGATTTCAAGTGTAGGACATAAATTGAACAATACCTGATATATCTGAGTAATAATCAGATTCTTGAACGATAATTCAGGGTATACAACAATGTCAACCTTAAACAAAGAACTATTTTTGGCCTTTCCTTTTACAGCCTTTTGCCAACTATCACCTAAATCGTAACTTACGTTCCAATCTGCGCGAGTGGCTTCCGGTATACTGTCCCCTGCTATCGGTTTATAAAAAAGCGATATTTGAGGTACATTATTATCTAAAAAGATTAACCGGCATGGCTTTCTTTCCGGCAACCCGATGGTTTGTATCACATCGACTGCCTTTCCGATACCAACGCCGTTCAAACGATATGCAATGTTTTCCAACACATACACTCGTTCTTTTTCATCTTCAGACCATTTTACATTTTCAAAGCCTAACTTAACTAAAGAGTCAACAGCCAAATCTCCTGTTTGTGCAAAAACCTTACTACATAAGCTACACAACAAAAATATCATCATGAAAACCTTATGGCAGTTAAGTAAGCTTTCTCTCGCTTGAGTCCAGGTGATTGTTAAAACTTTATATCTTAAATTGAGCATTCCCTATTATGTAAATATGGTGCAAAAATAGACACATTTTTAATAAATCCAAAGAATTTTATACGAAAATGTCTAATCTGTGTGTTATTTTTTACTTTATCATCTCTTTTTGCAATGTTAAGTCTCTTTATTGCCTTTTATTTTATAGAAATATTTCTAATAGAAATAAAAAAAGGTACTTCCCGACCCGTTCGCTCACGGAGGAAGTACCTACACAAAAACTAAACTAGACTTAACTAAACTATTCTATCTTCAGAGTTTCACAACTCCTTTATGTTGCAAAGATAAGCATTTGTTATTAATTTGCAAATAAGAACGCATAAAGTGTTATTTTTTTATGGCTAATAATCTGTTGATGTTAGCTTCTTTCATCTAAAAAGGATTGGAAAATGGCTTTGTAACTATCACTAACCGGAATGCTTGTTTTGTTAAAGATTATGCGTCCTCTGTCAATTATGCGTATTTTGTCTTTTTGAACAATAAAAGAGCGGTGAACCCGCATAAAGCGATTGGAGGGAAGTAAGTCTTCCATGGATTTCATGCTCATCAGCGACAAGATAGGGCGGGGAAGATCTTCCATATATATTTTTACATAATCTTTTAATCCTTCTATGTACAAGATTTTTTTGAGTTCTACTTGTATAAGTTTATAATCACTTTTGACGAAGATGCTTTCACTCTCTTCGGGCTTATGGGTAAGGCTGTACCAATGCAATGCTTTATTGACAGCCTGTAGGAAGTCAACATAAGAAATAGGTTTTAAAAGATAATCGAGGGCATTGACCCGGTAACCGTCTAAGGCGTACTGGCTAAATGCCGTTGTGAAAACAATGCGGGTGCGGCTGTCTACTATTTTGGAATACTCTAATCCGCTGAGCTCAGGCATTTGTATGTCCAGAAATAATAGGTCGACTTCCAGACCGGGTAATTCTTTCATGGCCTGTACGGCACTTGAGTAACTGCCCACCCATTGTAAGGAAGGAGTTTTCTTAACGTAGCTTTCCAGTAAGCCTAAAGCTAGAGGTTCATCGTCGACAAGGGCACATTTCAGTATCATAACTTAGGAAATTAATAGGTAATTGTTATGTAGGCACTCTTTTAGACCCGTATAGCTAACACAGATTGGTATTCTTTGTTATCGGAACTTGTTCCTTTGATCCATTGATAGCATCCGGGATAGAGTAACTCCAACCGTTTACTAATCTGTTCCAGCCCTATTCCTGAACCACTTTTGTCGGAATCTTTCTTAGGATGATTGCTGTTGATAATTCGGCAGGTTACCTCGTGCTCTGTTTCAGAAAGTTCGATGCGGATGTAGCTGGGTTCAGTAGGAGAGATGCCATGCTTGAAGGCATTCTCAATGAGCGAGATGAAAAGTAACGGAGCAATTTGTGTTTGACTATTGTCTGACACTTCAATCTTGGTTTCTACGGTTACATGGGCGGCTAAGCGAATGCGCATCAACTCAATATAGTTGCGGATAAAGTCCATCTCTTTACCGAGGGATACATAGGTTTGCTGATTCTCATATAACACATGGCGTAGCAGCTTGCTCAATTCCTGTACGGCTAACTGAGCCTTGTCGCTATCAAAAGCAATCAGGGCATAGATGTTGTTCAAGGTGTTGAGCAGGAAGTGCGGGTTCAGTTGGTTGCGCAGGTTCTTCAATTCGGCTTCGGTGCGTGCTTTTTCCGCTTCACGGCGGGCATCTTCTACTTGTATCCAGTGCCCGGTAGTACGGATGGCTACACTCAGGGCGGTTGTGAGCACCAATGAACCGAAGTCGCGCAGGAAGAATACCCACATAGGCGGACCGTGATGTTTGGTGGCGGGCTCTTCTGTGGCTAACAGGGAGAAGCTATACATCTGCCACAGGTGTAGCCCGATACTGATTGCTAGGATTAATACCAAGTTGATAGCCAGAAACTTCTTTACCTGTTCGCTAAACAGGTATTTGGGAATCAGCACGAAATAATTCACGTAGAATACAATGGCAAAGAAGATGGGTACTACACAATGGCGTGTATATACCAACCAATTGAAAGGTTCTCCGTTGCGACTGAAAAAGAAGAACGGAAAACCAAAAAGAATGCCCCATCCAATGATGTGTGTCAATATTTCATATTTACGGATGGGGCGTTTGTCAGACTGTTTCATGTATAACACGAGTTGATTCTATTACAAAGGTAATTAAATTATTCGTATCTGATGGCTTCGATGGGATCCAAATCGGCAGCTTTCTTGGCGGGATACCAACCAAAGAATACACCGGTGACCGTACAAACGGCAAACGAAAGTGCTACACTCCACGGTTGTACATAGATAGGCCAGTGGGCAATGGAGTTTACAGCCCAGGATGCACTCATGCCGATAAGTACACCAATGAGTCCCCCGGTGATACTAATCAGGATGGCCTCAATGAGGAACTGACTCAGAATATCAATACCACGGGCACCTACCGACATACGTAAACCTATTTCGCGGGTACGTTCGGTAACCGAAACATACATAATGTTCATAATACCGATACCACCTACTACCAAAGATATTCCGGCGATACAAGCCAATAGAGTGGTCATCAGGTCGGTAGTAGAGTTGAGCATGGTGCTTAATTCTTGTTGCGAGCGGATGTTGAAGTCATCATCGGCGGTTTCTTTGAGCTTATGATTCTCACGCAAAATGGTTTTTACTTCGTCGATGGCATTCTCGGTCATATCTTCACTCAGGGCCGAAGCGAAGATGCTTTGCAGGTAGGTTACAGCCAGTAACCGCTTCATTACTGTGGTGTAAGGTGCCAATACCACAGCATCTTGATCCTGCCCCATGGAGTTGTACCCTTTGGCTTTGAGTACGCCCATCACGCGGAATGGGATTTTGTTGAATCTTATTACCCTTCCTATCGGGTCTTCTCCGCCGGGAAACAGGTTGTCGGCAATGGTTTTACCAATGATACATACTTTGGCAGAAGCCTGTATCTCTGCTTCGTCAAACATCTCGCCCTTCTCTACGGTGAGTTGGCGGATGGTCAGGTATTCGGGCGATACCCCGTTCATTGAACTCGGGTAGTTATTGGCCCCGTTGATATACTGTCCGTTACTGCTTACGTTGGGACTTACTGCCGACAGAAACCGGGTTTCGTCGCGTAGTTTGTAGTAATCTTCCAGTTTCAGCGTTTGCATGGCGCTGGGGTCTTGCCGTACGCCGCCCCGCATATCCGCTCCGGGATGAATCATAATCATGTTCGAACCCATTTCGGCAATTTGCGATTGGATGCTTCGCTTGGATCCCTGGCCGATAGCCAGCATGGTGATTACCGATGCCACACCGATGATGATGCCCAGCATGGTAAGGAATGCCCGCAGCTTATTGGCCGCCAATGCGCGGAAGGCTATTTTAAATAAATTAGTTCCATTCATTATTCTATATCTTTAGAGTTCAACCGGAGCCGGCAGGGCAGCCAGTGCCTGTGCAGCATCCATGATTTGAGGGTATCTTCCTTTACCATGCCGTCGCGCAAAACAATGTTACGGCCGGAGTATTGTGCAATCTCCGGATTATGGGTAACGAAGATAATGGTACGTCCTTCGCGATGCAGCTTTTGGAAAAGTACCAAAATCTCATAGGAGGTACGTGTGTCGAGGTTACCGGTAGCTTCGTCGGCCAGGATAACGGCGGGATTGTTTACCAGTGCCCGGGCAATGGCTACACGCTGCATCTGTCCGCCCGACATTTGGTTGGACTTGTGCATCAACCGGTCGCCCAACCCCACGGCTTCCAGCGACTCGATGGCACGTTGTTTCCGTTCGGCAGCCGAGACGGAGGCATTATACATTAACGGAAGTTCCACATTCTCCACGGCGGTAGTCTTTGCCAGCAGGTTGTAACTTTGAAATACGAAACCTATTTTGCGGTTACGCAGCACCGCCCGTTCTGCCTTCGACATGGAACGTACGGATACCCCGTCGAGCAGGTATTCGCCTGCGGTGGGTGTATCCAGACAGCCCAATGTATTGAGCAGGGTGGACTTTCCCGAGCCGGAGCTTCCCATGATGGTGACAAACTCTCCTTCGTGAATGGTAAAAGAAACCCCGCGCAAGGCGCGTACTGTTTCTTCGCCCACGATGAATTCGCGTTTGATATTGTTAAGTTCAATGATTGCTTTCATACAATGGCTACTTTTTCTTGTTTCCTCCCGGACGTTGTGGCATGAAAGGCGACGATTCCTGCTGCTGACCGTTGCCACCTGCCTGCATCTGGGGTGCTCCACCCGGCATTTGTCCCACGGTGGCCTCGGTTATTACTCTTGTTCCTTCGGCAATGCCCTCTTGTATTTCAGTGAGTATTCCGTTGGAGATACCCACTTTTACGGGATGTGCGGTAAACGTTTTACCTTCGCGTGTCCACACTTTGTGCTTGCCTTCGCAGTCTACTACCTTATCATCGGGTCCAATGAGTGGTTCTACGGGGTTGAAACGTAACGCTTTAGAAGGCACGGTGAGTATGCCGTCACGCTCCAACGTGAAGATGGTTACATTGGCGGTTAATCCCGGTTTCAACTTTAAATCGGGATTAGGAGCCGATATTACCACTTCGTACGTTACCACATTGCTGGTGGTGGTAGCTTCCTGGCGCACTTGTTTCACTTGTCCGTCAAAAGTATCGTTGGGATAGGCATCCACGGTAAACTGTACGCGTTGGCCTTCTTCCACACCACCTATATCGGCTTCGTCTACATTGGCAACTACCTGCATATCTGTAAGGTCGTTGGCAATGGTAAACAGGGTGGGGGTATTCATTCCGGCATTTACCGTTTGCCCTTCTTCAACCACGCGGCTCAGTACTACGCCGTCGATGGGTGAGTAGATAGTGGCATATCCCAGGTTGGTTTCGGCTTTGGCAAGTTCGTTCTTGCTCATGTCGTAGGCATTGCGGGCTTTCTCGTAGTTGTACAAGGCCGATTCGTAATCGGCATCCGCCACCAGGCTCTTTTCGTGGAGGGTTTTCAGGCGGGTGTAGTTTTTCAGCTGGTAATCGTACTCGCTCTTGGCGCTTGCCAGGCTGCTTTTCTTTGAAGCATAGTCGTTGAGCAGGTTAGAGCGGTCGAGCTCGGCAATTACCTGTCCTTTGGTTACCTGGCTGTTATAATCGGCATATAGCTTGCTGATGATACCCGATACCTGTGTACCTACTTCTACCTGTGTAACCGGTTCAACGGTTCCGGTGGCTGTAATTGAGTTGGAGATGTTACCTTTGGCTACGGGAGCCGAATCAAACGTTACCTGATGCTTGGGCGACGGGCCTACTGCCATCCAGGCAATAACTGCAACGACGATTACCAACACCGTGAGGATGATTATTCTTTTCTTTTTCATATCTGTAATTGTGTTATATATTATATAAGGTGTAATTATCCGGGTAGTGAGAATCCGCTTCCCTGATAGAACTGCAACATCTGGATGCTCATTACTGCCATGTATTTGGCTTGCAGCATCGACTGCTGGGCAGCTTGCAGGTTGTTTTTCTCTGTGAGCATTTCTACGGTATTCTTCATGCCGAGGTTAAACTGTTCGCTTACCAGATCGAAACTGGTTTGTGCGCTGTGTAGCTTCTCTTGTGCTGCAACAAAGCTCTGCTGGGCGGTATTGGCATCTAACCAAATGCTTTCGATGGTTTTGTACAATGTCTTTTGGTCGTCCAGCAGGTTTAACTGACTGGTTTCCTGCTGCAGCTTGGCCTTCTGAACAGCACTTTTGGTTTGCCGGTTGTTGAATATGGGTACACTGATGGATAACCCCAACGAGTTATTCCATCCGTTCTTCATCTGTTCGGCAAAGGTAAAGTCGGAACCACTGGTATTGTTGGTACCGATGCCTGCACTTAAACTTACCGTGGGCAGATAACCGGCACGGGCAATGCTTACCTCCAGGTCGGATGCCTGCATGTTCAGTTTGCCCGATTCAATCTCGGGACGGTGTGAGAGGGCTGCCTGGTACACTTCTGTTCTTGTGGGCAGCGGGGTAAGTACCAGTTCGTTACCCAGTGCGGGCAGATATACCTGCATCTCTTCCTCACCGCCTAACTCCAGTAGCTGCTTGAGCTGTAGTTTGTAATTCTGTAACGAGGCTTCGGCGTTTACCAGGTTATAACGGTCGGCGCTTACTTGCGATTCCAGCTGTGCCAGGTCGGCTTTCGAGATACTTCCCGCTGCCAACAGCTGTTTGCCGCGGTCGCGTTGTGCTTCAGAAACTGTTAACGTTCCTTCGTTCACTTTAATCGACTCGGCAGCGTAGAGAATCTGCATGTACGTTTGCATAATCGACTCCTGAATGCTGTTCTCAGCCTCGCCTACATTAAGTTCGGCAATCTGGTTATTCAGTTTTTGTTGCTTGATGGTGTTGGTACGCTTGTTGCCGTTGTACACCGTCCATTGGGCATTAAGTCCGTAATTGCCGTTGTAGCTTGTCTTGCTGTTGGTCGACAGCACCTCCGATCCATTAACGATGTTGCTCGATTCCTGGTACGGGCGGTTTACCATGTTCTGACTGGTAGAGAACGACAGGCTGGGGAAGAGGGCTGCTTTGGCCGTCTTCACATCTATCAGGCTGCTCTCGGAGTTGATGCGATTCTTGCGAATGCTCAGGTTTTGCTGCAATGCGTAGTCAATACATTGCTGCAGCGTCCATTGGGCGGGCACCTCGCTTTGTGCCTGCGCACCCGGTGCGTTCCAGGCAAGCGCGGCGCCACACAGGGTTATCACTGTCCATCTTTTTACTGTATTCATATCTAAACTTCTAAGGATTTTATGGAAACAAAAGTAGATAATGCTCCTTTTAGCCGCAAAAATGATAGACTAATGGTTGCTTTTTGTCGCCTAACTACCTTATTATGCCGATAACTCCTGTTTGAAAAGGCGGTATATTTAATGACATTTGTGCAACCTTTCTTTACTTTCGTTTGTTATTATAAAGTTAATGTGTAACTTAATCGCACTTATGAAGAATACATTGCTTACTATCTGGAACTTCTACCTGGAAGGCTTTCGCAGTATGACCTTAGGTCGTACACTGTGGCTTATCATCTTGATAAAGCTATTCATTATGTTCTTCATTCTCAAAATGTTCTTTTTTCCCAACTTCCTGGGCAGCCTGCCCGAGGGAACCAACCGTAGCGACTATGTAGGCAAAGAGCTTGTACGGCGGGCATTGCCATAATGAAACGATAGAATGTACTAATTATTATGCAGATATGATTGAGAATATTGACACCTCTTTAATTGATTGGTCGCGGGCACAATTTGCATTGACGGCCATGTATCACTGGATTTTCGTTCCGCTAACCTTAGGACTGGCAGTGGTTATGGCTCTGATGGAGACCATGTATTACCGAACCGGAAAAGAGTTCTGGAAGCGTACCGCAAAGTTTTGGATGAAACTCTTCGGTATTAACTTCGCCGTAGGAGTAGCCACCGGGCTTATCCTGGAGTTTGAGTTTGGTACCAACTGGAGTAACTATTCCTTCCTGGTGGGCGATATCTTTGGTGCCCCGCTGGCTATTGAAGGTATTCTGGCTTTCTTCATGGAAGCTACTTTTATTGCCGTGATGTTCTTCGGTTGGGATAAAGTGAGCAAGGGGTTTCACTTGACTTCTACCTGGCTTACCGGCTTGGGAGCAACCATTTCGGCGTGGTGGATTTTGGTTGCCAACGCGTGGATGCAGCATCCGGTGGGTATGGAATTCAATCCCGATACCATGCGTAATGAGATGGTCGACTTCTGGGCAGTGGCTACATCACCCGTAGCAGTCAATAAATTCTTTCATACCGTACTGAGTGGTTGGATATTGGGCGCTATCTTCGTAGTAGGCGTGAGTTGCTGGTTCCTGTGGAAGAACCGCGAACGTCGGTTTGCCATGCAAAGCGTGCGCATTGGTGCCGCCTTCGGGTTGGTATCTTCGCTACTGGCTTTGTGGACGGGCGATGCTTCGGGTTACCAGATAGCGCAAACGCAACCCATGAAGCTGGCGGCCGTAGAAGGTTTGTACCAAGGTACCGAACGTGCCGGGTTGGTAGCCGTGGGTATGCTGAACCCCGAGAAGAAAACGTTTGACGACGGTAAAGAACCGTTCCTGTTCCGCATAGAGATTCCTACCATGCTCTCCCTGTTGGCCGAACGGGAGGCAAACGCTTTTGTACCGGGTATAACCGATATTATTGAAGGCGGTTATGTGCAGAACGACGGCACCGTTACCCTGTCGGCTAACGAAAAGATAGAACGTGGAAAGACCGCCATTTCCGCATTGGCTGCCTACCGCACGGCTAAAGAGGCCGGGAATGACGAAGATGCCTTGTTGGCGTATTCCGTATTGCAGGCTAATATTCCGTACTTCGGTTACGGGTATATAAAAGATGTACATCAGTTGGTACCTAATGTACCCCTTAACTTCTATGCCTTCCGCATCATGGTTATATTGGGCGGATACTTTATCCTCTTTTTTGCCGTGGTGCTGTTCCTGGCATACCGCAAGGACCTTACCAAGCTGCGTTGGATGCAATGGATTGCCATGCTTACCATTCCGTTGGGATACATAGCCGGACAAGCCGGGTGGGTGGTAGCCGAATGCGGCCGTCAGCCGTGGGCTATCCGCGATATGCTTCCCACATCGGCAGCCGTATCCCGGCTGGATGTAGGTTCGGTACAAGTAACCTTCTTCATCTTCCTGTTCCTGTTTACCGTGATGCTCATTGCCGAAATAGGTATTATGCTGCGCGAAATCAAGAAAGGCCCCGGGGCTGCTCACTAATTGTTCACCTTAAAACATTGTAATTGTGGATACATATACTATACTTCAGCATTATTGGTGGTTCGTGGTGTCGCTACTGGCTGCCCTGTTAGTGTTCCTGTTGTTTGTGCAGGGAGGTAATTCTCTTCTGTTCAGTTTGCCTAAAACGGAGTTGCAGCGTAAAATGATGGTAAACTCCACCGGTCGCAAGTGGGAGTTTACTTTTACCACGCTGGTAACCTTCGGTGGAGCTTTCTTTGCTTCGTTCCCGTTGTTTTACAGCACCAGTTTTGGCGGTGCCTACTGGCTGTGGATGATTATCTTGTTTACCTTCGTGGCGCAGGCTGTGAGTTATGAGTTTCAGAGTAAAGCGGGTAATTTGTTGGGCAAACGCACCTATCAGGTGTTGCTGGTTATCAATGGCGTTGCCGGACCGTTGCTGTTGGGCATGGCGGTGGCTACTTTCTTTACCGGTTCTAACTTCCATGTAAATAAAGCCAATCTTACCGATACGCTGATGCCTGTTATCAGCAGTTGGGGCAATGGTTGGCACGGGCTCGATGCGTTAGCCAACCCGTGGAACTGGGTATTAGGCCTGGCGGTATTCTTCCTGGCACGCATACAAGGGGTGCTTTACTTTATTAACAACATTATGGATGAAGAACTTACACGCCGTTGCCGACGGGCGCTCATCATTCATACCGCGTTTTTCTTGCTTTTCTTCCTGACATTCCTCGCCTATATCTTCCTGGGCAATGGCTTTGCCGTTGATCCAAGTACGGGGCAGGTATATATGGAGCCTTATAAGTACTTCACCAACCTGATTGAGATGCCGGCGGTGCTGGTTACCTTTGTGGTGGGAGTGTTGTTGGTGCTATACGGAATATTGCGTACCCTGTTCAAACAGGCATTTACGCGCGGTATCTGGTTTACAGGCGTGGGTACGGTGCTTGCCGTGTTGGCGTTGCTGCTCACGGTGGGGTATAATAATACCGCTTATTACCCTTCAACTGCCGATATGCAGAGTTCGCTTACATTGGCAAACAGTTGTTCCAGCCTCTTTACGCTGAAAACGATGGCATATGTATCTATCCTGGTGCCGTTTGTGTTGGCATACATATTCTATGCCTGGCGTAGTATTGACCGTAAGCCCATTGATGCCGATGAAATTGAAGGCGGCGGGCATGCTTATTAAACCTCGACGAAATATTATCGGCTAATAATTTTGTTTCACGGCCTAATAATTCAGTTTCAGGCTCTGATATCGCCGTATTAGCCGATAATAAAAAAATATCATCCGATAATATTTTCGTATTATCGGCTGATATTTTTTTGTATGTGTAAGAAGGGTTATTTCACCACGTTTATGGGTTTGCCGCTTTGGTAAGCTTTTACATTTTCAAGCATGATATTCATTAACCGTTCGCGGGCGGCTTTGGTTGCCCAGGCAATGTGCGGAGTAATGAAACAGTTGTGCGCGGTAAGCAGCGGATTATCGGCACGGGGAGGTTCGGTGGAGAGTACATCTACGCCTGCCGCATAAATTTGTCCTTTGTTTAATGCGTCGGCAAGGTCTTGTTCGTTGATTAACGGACCGCGGCCTGTGTTAATCAGGATGGCGGTGGGTTTCATCAGAGCCAGGCGGCGGGCATTAACCAGGTCGCGGGTATCTTCTGTGAGCGGACAATGCAAACTAATCACATCACATTCGCTGAAAAGCGTGTCGAGTTCTACTTTACGGATTTCAGGAGGGAGTTGTAACTTCGATTTGGAGGTGTATGCCCACACCTTCATACCAAAACCTAAGGCGATGCGTGCAGTGTGGAAACCGGTTTGTCCCAATCCCACCAAACCAATCTTCTTACCCAACAGCTCGATGAGGGGCGTATCGCTGAAACTAAAGTCGGGACAATTCGCCCAACGTCCGTTGCGTACCTCGTCTGAGTGCAGTTTTACTTGCTGGGCAATGTTCAGGATGTGTGCAAATACCATTTGTCCTACCGAGGCGGTGCTGTATGAGGGGATGTTGGTTACAACGATACCCCGTTCTTTGGCGGCAGCGGTGTCTACTACATTGTATCCGGTAGCCAGTACGCCGATGTAGCGCAATTCAGGAAGCGCTTCCAGGTGTGCGGCGGTAATTACCACTTTATTAGTCAGGAGAATCTCTGCGCCGGCGGCACGTTCCAGTACTTGTTCGGGAGCGGTGCGGTCGTATACGGTACAGTCGCCTAAGGCTTTTAGCTCATCCCACGACAAGTCGCCGGGGTTGGCGGTGTAGCCGTCCAATACTACAATCTTCTTCATGATGCATTCTTTTAAAGGTAATATGTTCTTTTAGTATTTCTTTTCGTCGCCCCACAGGTGGCGCATGTATTCGGCATGTCGTTGTTCGGCAGCATTCTGTTGGGCATGCCACAGTTGTTTGCCTTTCAATTCGTCGGGCAGGAATTGCTGGTTTACAAAGTTACCTTCGTAGCTGTGGGCGTATTTATATTCGGCTCCGTAGCCGAGTTGTTTCATTAGTTTGGTGGGTGCATTGCGCAGGTGCAACGGTACAGGCAGGTTACCCGTTTCGCGTACTACTTCCAATGCCTCGTTGATAGCCATGTAGGCGGAGTTGCTCTTGGGGCTGGTAGCCAGATACAAGGTAGCTTCTGCCAAAGGGATGCGCCCTTCGGGCCAGCCGAGCTTCATCAGCGCGTCAAAGCAGGCATTGGCAATGAGCAACGCATTGGGATTAGCCAAACCAATATCTTCCGAAGCCGAGATAACCAGGCGGCGGGCAATGAAGGCAGGATCTTCGCCTCCTTCGACCATACGGGCCAGCCAGTAGATGGCTCCGTCCGGGTCGCTCCCGCGGATAGACTTGATAAAGGCCGAGATAATATCGTAGTGCATTTCGCCATCCTTGTCGTATGCCAACGGGTTCTGTTGCAGTCGTTCGGTCACCACTTCATCAGTAATAACTACCGTGGGTTCGGTTTCCGATTCTACTACCAGTTCCAGAATGTTGAGCAACTTACGTGCATCGCCTCCCGAGAAGCGTAGCATGGCGGTGGTTTCGCGTAATTCAATCTTGCGTTCTTTCAGTACCGCATCGGTAGCAATGGCACGGTCTAACAGTTCCAGCAAGTCTTCCTTCTCGAGCGACTTTAATACATACAACTGGCAGCGGGAGAGGAGCGGGCGGATTACTTCGAACGAAGGATTCTCGGTAGTAGCGCCAATCAAGGTTACCGTACCGTGCTCAACCGCCCCCAACAGCGAATCTTGTTGCGACTTGCTGAAGCGGTGTATTTCGTCAATAAACAGGATGGGACTGGATTGTGAGAAGAACCTGTTGCTTTTGGCGCGTTCAATAACCTCGCGTACATCTTTTACGCCCGAGGTAACGGCGCTCAACGTATAGAAAGGAGTCTCCAGTTTGTTGGCAATAATCTGTGCCAGGGTGGTTTTGCCCACTCCCGGAGGCCCCCAAAGGATAAACGAGGAGATGCGACCTGCATCAATCATCTTGCGCAGGATGGCACCGGGACCTACCAAATGTTTCTGCCCGATGTAATCATCCAAGGTTTTCGGCCGGAGCCGTTCTGCTAATGGTTGCATACACTTGAAGTTTACGGTGTACTTACAACTGGGTATTTAGAATACCATCTGTACCATGAAACGTATACCGTCTTTGTTGATTCCCGGATTATCCAGATAAGTGAGACGGCGTACGTATTCAATATGTAACAGTTTGAATATATTGTAGATACCAATACTTGCTTCCATGTAAGGAATCTTGGGATCCATCACGAAACTGGTATATTGTCCGTTACGTTGTGGGAAGAGGAACAAGTCCGGATCATCGCTTTTAAACGGATTGTTTTTATCGGTCAGCGACCCCCACAAGGTACGGAAACGTATCATCTCTCTCCACTTCAATTTCTTGATTAACGGAATACGGTTCAACAATTTACCGTTCATGTCATACGATATTGAAAGCGATGCGTAACGGTCGTTGAAGAACTCCATGTTGTTAATCAGGTTAAACGTCTCGCGCTGGGTAATGTACGAGAGATTCGCTTCGGGTAATATTAACAACGGGAACGGAACTTTGTTCCATTGAGCACCTGCCTTTAAGCTAAGGTCAATCTTGCCCCAGGACGAGAGCCAGAAACGTTTCCATAAACTGGCTTCCGTAAGATGGAAGTTATACTCGCCTCCCAATACACCTTTAAATCCGGCGGTGTGTGAGAGGGTAAGTATGGGTGCATCGAAAGAGATGGGGATACGGCGCTGCTTGGAGTTGACAAATGTTTCGCCCGGTGCGTAGCGCAGGGTTATATTTGCCTCCATAGTGGTAATATCATGTATGGGCTGTTGACCGGGCAGCGGCTCTTTTGGAGAAGAGTCATTGTTGCGGAAATAGTGCAATTCGCCAGCAGGTTCATCGTTGCGGTGACGTATCATGGCCTTCAGGCCGAAACCGCTGGGCGTTTCTAAGTCGTAGTTAATCTTGGCATCACGGATGTACGACATCTGGTCGACCGTGGTGGTTTTTAAAGCTACAAACACATTATCCTTGTCGGTAAATAAGAACTTATCCATGGGCGACATTACATCATAGTAATACGTAGCCGATATAAAATGCTTGGGGAATTCCCATACCACATATTCGCGTTTGTTGAATGAGTAGGTAAGCGTTCCCTCATACTTCCAACGTTTGTCTTTCAATCCATATGCTCCGTATCCGCTCAGGAACCAGTGCGGGTCGAGCTTCCCGGTGGTAGAACCACTCAAGCGGAAGCGTGTGCCATCGATGTAGTTACCCGATATCATGGTGTTGATAGGACCAAAGTCGAACTTGCTCGGATGGTCTTTGGAGCCTGTTTCTACAAAGTTCTCAATCAAGGCTTTCAACCCGAAGATGATGTATTTGAATCCCGGAATCTGTTCAACCCGGTTAATGAATACATCCATGGTGCTTTCTGTCTTGGTAAGCGGTACCTGACGGCGTTCTGCCCAGTATTCGTCGCTTTTGTTCAGCATGTCGGCATCCTTAATTACATCGCCCCGCAGGCGGAACAGTCGTTGCTCGGGAGCCTCGAACGTGTAATCGGTGTACCGGTTGGTTCGTTCCACCTGTAACTCCTTGATAAAACTGGCCAAGCGTAAATCTACTGTAATATCATCTACGGTTAGCACCCAGTTACCGTTAGGAAGTTGAGTAAACTCCTGAACAATATCCAGATTCTCCACAAAGTTTACCCCGGTTTTCTTGGGAAGGTTCATGGTACACTTCTTTACAGCATACGTAGAATCCTTCAACACATAGAGATGCCCCGTAAAACCAAAGTCTTGCGAATTCTCGGGAACAAAGGTAAGGTGTACACACTCATCCTTATCCACCATGATGGTATCCATCAGGTAATATCGGTAGAAAGAGATGGCGCCGCTTCCGATAGGACTCACAAAGCGTTGCTGCAACAGGCGGATGTCGTCATCGTACAAGTTAATATCCGAGAAAACATCGTGCAGGATGGTTCCCAACATATCACCCGTTGAGAAGAACTCTTCCATCCCGTTGGAGTTCATCCCTTCAATGATGGTTTTCTTGCTTTCCGGGTTTTTACGGTAAATGGTTTTAGAGGCTGTTTCCTGTACCGATATCGGGAGGATAAGTTTGTTTGTTTTGGGCGAAACCTCAATTTGGTCTTTCAGGAAAGAGTATTTTTTATACATACCCTTTTCCAAATCTTCTGGTTTGATGTCGTTGAGCGACATCTTCATTTTTTGGTATTGGTTAACCTGGTAATAGTCGTTTGCCTCCAGGTTTTGCGCTTTCTTGTGGGCAATAACCTTGCGCATAAATTCCACGGCAGGGTTGTCTTTACGCGAGTATTTCTCACGTTTGGGTTTTACCACTACCTCATCGAGCATAATGTCGGTGGGTTGCAGGCGTATATTCAGTTCCTTTGTATCGGGCTTTATGCGTACTACCTTTGTATTGTAGCCAATAGCGGAGAAAGTGAGCTCATTCCATCCTTTGCGGGTTTCTACCTGGTACTCGCCGTTGGCGTTGGAGATGCCCCCTACACCTTTTCCTTCATAGAATACAGAGATGTACATCAACGGTTCGCGCGTGATGGAGTCGGTGATAACTCCCTTAATCTGTGCGTAAGTTGACGGCACAGAGAATATGAAAAGTAATAGAATGAGTAGCTTGTTATGCAGTTGTTTCATATATACAAATATAAAGAGCTGCAAAGTTAATAAATAAGCGTTAACAAAATGGAGTTATAACCTTTTTTGTAAATCTTTTGCCTGTTGTAAGATTGATAGATACTTACAACAGGCAAGGTAGCATGCGATTTAGTTATCGTGCAGTAACGTTTGGACAATACGCTCGGCTGTGCGTCCGTCCCACCGTTCGGGAAGTTCTCCCTTTTTCCATTCACCTTTCATCAAGATTTGCATGGTGGCAGCCAGTGCGGCAGGGTCTTCGCCCACCAGTTCATTGGTACCGATGCGCCAGGTTTCCGGATGTTCGGCATACGTGTTGAGAGTGATACAGGGAATACCCAGGAAGGTGGCTTCTTCAGCCACATTTCCCGAGTCGGTAATAATGGCAAAGGCTTTGTTCATCAGATATCCAAACACGAGGTAACTTTGCGGAGGCAGTATATGCAGGTTGGGAGCCTGTACGCCCAAGGCTTTGATGGCATCGCCTACATAGGTGTGCAGCGGGGCTACAATGGGCATTCCTTTAGCTTCTTGCACTACCGTTTCCAACAGTTTGCGCAGGTTCTCTTTGTTTTCCAACAATACATGGCGGTTGAGGGTAAATAGGATGTACTTTTGCTCTTCCAGTCCCAGTACGGAAAACCACATGGGCCGAATCAACCGGTTGCGGTTGTAACGAATGGTATCTATCAGGATATTGCCCACATAATGTACATTCTCGTTCTCCGTTCCGGTTTGGTTCAGGTTGCGGTTGGCAACCATACCGGCGGTAAACAGGTAGTCGGAAAGCCCGTCGGTAATCATCCGGTTTACTTCCTTGGGCATGTTCATGTCGAACGAGCGAGTGCCTGCCACTAAATGTGCTACTTTGATGCCATGCTTTTTGGCAACAATGGCACAACTCATGGTGGCGGTAAGGTCGTCGACTACCAATACTACGTGTGTGGGATTTTCGGTGAGTTCTTGTTCAAAGGCAATCATGATACCTGCCATCAGTTCGGTAGAGTTATTGCCGGTAACTCCTAAGTAAGCATCCGGCGTTCGCATGTTGAGGTCGGCAAAAAGCGAGGCATCCAAACTTGTGTCGCCTTGCTTGCCGGTGTACAACAACCGGCAGGAGATTCTTTCACCCTGCACCCGTGCGGCCTCGATGGCCCGCATGATGGGAGCAATTTTCATAAAGTTGGGGCGCGCCCCGGCTACAATAGTAATTTTCATATAGCTCTACTTTGTTTCATATAGCTCTACGTTGAACTGTTTTTGCGAAACAAAAGTACGTTTTCTTACGGAATTTATTCGTTTCTTTGCATACAAATTACAGTTATATGTCGACATTTGTTCAAATTTTAGATTTCGTAGGGACATTTGCCTTTGCCACAAGCGGTATCCGGTTGGCTTCTGCCAAACGTTTCGACTGGTTTGGGGCGTATGTGGTAGGCTTTGCGACTGCCGTAGGCGGCGGAACCATTCGTGATGTGTTGTTGGGTGTAACGCCTGCGTGGATTCTCGATCCTATTTACCTTATTTGTACCGGACTGGCTTTGATATGGGTTATCCTCTTTTCCCGGTACGTTATCCACATGAATAATACTTTCTTTATATTCGATAGCATCGGCCTGGCCCTGTTTACCGTGGTAGGGGTAGGGAAGAGTATTGCTCTGGGACACCCGTTTTGGGTAGCCATCATTATGGGAAGTATTACCGGAGCAGCCGGAGGGGTGTTGCGTGATGTATTTATCAACGAAATTCCGCTTATCTTTCGTAAAGAAATATATGCTATGGCCTGTGTGGTAGGAGGAATTGTGTATTGGGGATGCCACTTGTTGGGGTTAGAGCCCGTTATTACGCAAACAGTTAGCGGAATAAGCGTTTTTATTACCCGTATCCTCGCGGTGAAATACCAAATATGCCTGCCCGTACTTAAAGGCGAAGACAGATAACGCATATTGATAAAGAAAGAGAGCACAGAGCAGAAGTGATTACTTCTTATCTCTGTGCTCTCTTATAATATAAGGTGTGATACGCTAAGCAATCTCTTCGCCGCGTTCTATGTAAGCTAATACATCGCCTTTGTTAACCAAGGCTCCCTGGCGGGCGCATACCTCAATGATACGGCCGGAAAAGTTAGCCATTACTTTATCATGTGTACCCCATGGCGTTGCAATGTAACAGAACGTATCTTCCGGATAGTACTTGTGACCTACTTCGGGTGGCATAGAGGGCGAAGCAAACGTTACTTCCCATACCAGTTGCCCCTTTTCTGTTGCAGTAATCGGTTCGGCTTTGGCACGCTTGAATTTCTTTACCTCCTCCAGGTCGAAACCTCTGCTTGCCAGTTCGGCATCCTTGGCGCGTTGCAACTCTTCTTCGAAGCGCTTCTTGGCAACTCCCGATTTGTAATCGCGGTACTGACGGTCGTGCATAGCCAATTCAAAGAGCTCTTCGTCATCGGGACCTACTTCCCAACCATTATCTGCCATTTCCTTGCGGTATTCGTCCAGTTGGTCGGGGTAGTTCTGTTGCGGGTCTTCCTCGGTAAACTCAAACCCGTTGGCTTTAGCCAGTTCAACAATCTCCGGGTCCAGTGCACCGGGCAACTTACCGCTCTTACCCAGAATCATACCCCAAGTATTGTTATCAATCATTGTCCAACGCGGTTCACCTTTTACCTGTGACATTACATTCATCAAAGCTACGTTCTTCACGTATTGGCTGAATGGGGTTACCAGGGGAGGATAACCTAACTTAGGCCATACGTATTCTACTTCGTCGAACAGCATCACGGTGAGGTCGTCGATAGATAATTCGTTCTCGTTACGCCCGCGCAGAATCATGTTGATACCGGCGTGTACACCCTTGAGGTCGGCCATCATTGATCCCATCATACCGCCCGGCAATCCGCACTTAAGCAGCAGCGACGACATATGCTTGTTGGTAGGGTCGATGAAGTATCCCAGAAAGTCGTCGATAAACTCCTGAGTCATGGCGCGTGCCTTCATGTAAGCTTTCATGTTGATTTCGGGAACCTGGAAACCGCTGTCTTTCAGCATGGCTTGTACCGAGATTACGTCCGGATGAACCTTACCCCATGACATGGGCTCCATGGCTACGTCAATGATATCGGCACCATTCTCACACACCTCCAGGATAGAAGCCATGGAGAGTCCCGGTCCGCTATGACCGTGATACTGGATAATCACTTCCGGGTGCTTATCCTTGATTGCTTTGGTAAGGCGGCCCAACATACCCGGGCGGCCGATGCCTGCCATGTCCTTCAAACAGATTTCGGGTGCTCCCGCAGCAATCAGTTGGTCGGCAATGGCGGTATAATATTCTACGGTGTGTACAGGCGAGAAAGAGATACAAAGCGTAGCCTGGGGAGTCATCCCGGCTTCCAAAGCGTACTTGATAGAAGGAATAATGTTGCGTACATCATTTAATCCGCAGAATATACGGGTAATGTCTACTCCTTGCGCATGTTTTACTTTGTACATTAACCTTCTTACGTCTGCCGGTACCGGATACATACGTAGCCCGTTCAATCCACGGTCTAACATGTGTGTTTGGATACCCACTTCATTAAATGGTTTGGTGAAACCGCGTACTGCTTTGTTCGGGTTTTCGCCATAGAGCAGGTTCACTTGTTCAAAAGCTCCTCCATTGGTTTCCACACGGGCAAAGCATCCCATTTCGATAATTAGTGGTGCAATTTGAATTAACTGGTCAATTCGGGGTTGGTATTTCCCTGACGATTGCCACATGTCCCTGTATACGAGACTGAATTTGATTTCTTTTTTCATTGCTTGTAATATAAGTAGTTATTTATTCAAGGTGACTCTACAAATATACATAGATATTTGACATTAAGTCTTTTTGATTGTGAAAATATTCTTAAAAATTGTATGTTTTAAATCATGTATTTGTTAAATTGGATATTCTTTTTGTCATAATGTCAAAAATGAAGGAGTAAGAGTTCTTTTTTGTTGAATCTCTTACTCCTTACATCCACTCTCTCTCTAATTAGCTCATGTTATCCATCTCTCAATACTCTAAAAAACTAACCTATTTATAATGTCTGTGTATTGTTGTTGTTATCAGGTTGTAGGTTTAAATCTTATCTTGGCTAAACAAAATCTTTCAGTTCTTGTTGTAGCTTTTGGCGCGTAAAGAAGATGCGGCTCTTCACTGTTCCCAACGGCAGGTCCAGCTTCTCGGCAATTTCCCGGTACTTGAACCCTGCTACATGCATAGAGAAAGGTACGCGATACTCTTTGGGCAACGCATTTACTACGCGGTGCATTTCTTTGAGGTCGTATGCTCCTTCAGTACTATCGAAACCGGAATCTTGCGGCAGGTTCAGGTGATACAGGTTGTCGGTTTGATCCACATAAACCTGATCACGCACTACCTTACGATAGTTATTAATAAATATGTTACGCATAATGGTGTACATCCAGCCTTTAAAATTAGTGTCGGGTATGTATTTATCTTCATTATCTAACGCCTTTAGCGATGTTTCTTGCAATAAATCGTTGGCTTCTTCGCGATTAGCGGTCAACTTATACGCAAAACGGAGTAATTCTTCCTGTACTCCAATTAAATCTTTTCTGAAACTTAGACTTTTCATAATTCATTGTTTTTGAGGATTATTAAATTTGTTCGTTTTTATTGTACTGCAAGTTTAGGGCTTTTACGGATACCGGGAGGGACGAAAAATATCTTACTTTAGGGTGATTTCTATCAAGTGATGGTTTTTAGGTCTATTTTGATAGTTTTTAGGTGTTTTTTTTGCTTATAAAGTATATCTTTGTTGAAAGGTTGATACATGTAAGCCTCATAGGATAGTATTTATTTAATTAAAATGTAGAAATTTATGAAAACGAGAGGACTTATTTCCCTGCTGTTATGCATGGTAGTGGCAGGAACATCTTCGCTGTATGCGCAAAGCAGTAAAGAGAAGAAACAGCAAAAGGCGGAGGCTGTAAAAGAACAGGTGGTTTCAAAGAACTACAAAATTGAGGTAAGCAGTGCTTTTCCGATGGGAGGGAGGATGGTTAATCTAACTTCTTCGTATTCATTGGAAGTAAAGAATGATTCGGTATTTTCCTATCTGCCGTACTATGGAAGGGCTTACTCCATACCTTACGGTGGGGGCGAGGGCTTAATTTTTAAAGCACCTATCGATACGTATGAGATGGATTATACCAAGAAAGGCGAGGCGCGTATTAAATTAGTGACACATACTACCGAAGATCGTTTTCAGTATGTAATTTCCATCTTCTCCAACGGTTCATCGTCCATCAATGTAAATATGCAGAACCGCGAATCTATTAATTACTCCGGCGACCTGGTGGTGAAATAGGTTTGTAACCTGCTACAATACAAAAGCAGCAAAAACAAAGGCGAACACCTTGTTTTTGCTGCTTTCTTTATAGATATAACGCTTAATCGTTAATCAGTTTGCGGTAACGTACGCGTTTAGGCTCTTCATTGCCGAGGCGTTTCAGCTTGTTTTCTTCGTATTCAGAGTACGAACCCTCAAAGTAGAACACGTTTGAGTCACCTTCAAAAGCCAGGATGTGTGTACAGATACGGTCGAGGAACCAACGGTCATGCGAGATAACTACGGCGCAACCGGCAAAATCTTCCAAACCTTCTTCAAGTGCACGCAGGGTGTTCACGTCGATATCATTGGTGGGCTCATCGAGCAGCAATACGTTGCCTTCTTCTTTGAGTGCCATAGCCAGGTGCAAGCGGTTGCGTTCACCACCGGAGAGCGTGCCGCACAGTTTTTCCTGGTCGCCACCGGCAAAGTTAAACCGTGACAGGTAGGCGCGTGCGTTGATATCACGGCCACCCATGCGCATCAGTTCCGAACCGCCTGAGATAACCTGGTACACACTCTTGTTGGGGTCGATGTCCTTGTGTTGTTGATCAACATAAGCCACCTTCACAGTTTCGCCCACTTCAAACTCGCCTTTATCAACCTTTTCCAATCCCATAATGAGGCGGAAGAGGGTGGTTTTACCGGCACCGTTCGGACCGATAACACCTACAATGCCGTTGGGCGGAAGCATGAAGTTCAAATCGTCAAACAGCAGCTTGTCGCCATAAGCCTTGGCAACATGCACTGCTTCAATAACCTTGTTGCCCAAACGCGGACCGTTGGGGATAAAGATTTCCAGTTTTTCTTCCTTAGCTTTCTGGTCTTCATTCAACAGTTTATCGTATGAGTTCAAACGGGCTTTACCCTTAGCCTGACGGGCTTTAGGAGCCATACGTACCCATTCAAGCTCGCGCTCCAGGGTTTTACGACGTTTGCTGGCGGTTTTCTCTTCCATTTCCATGCGTTTGGTTTTCTGATCCAGCCAACTGGAGTAGTTGCCTTTCCAGGGAATACCCTCGCCGCGGTCCAGTTCAAGAATCCATCCGGCTACGTGATCCAGGAAGTAACGGTCGTGCGTTACCGCGATAACCGTACCTTCATATTGTTGCAAGTGCTGTTCCAGCCAGTCGATAGATTCTGCATCCAGGTGGTTGGTAGGCTCATCCAGCAACAAGATGTCGGGTTTTTGCAGCAACAGGCGGCACAGTGCCACCCGGCGGCGTTCGCCTCCCGACAGATGTTCCACCGATTGATCTTCGGCAGGACAACGCAACGCATCCATGGCGCGTTCCAGTTTGCTGTCCAGGTTCCAGGCATCAGTAGCATCGATAATATCCTGCAGTTCACCTTGGCGGGCAAACAATTTGTCCATCTTATCGGAATCTTCATAATATTCGGGCAAACCGAATTTCAGGTTAATTTCTTCGTATTCGGCAAGTGCATCCACAATGGGTTGTACACCTTCCATAACCACCTCTTTCACCGTTTTGGTATTGTCTAAGTAGGGTTCCTGCGCCAGGTATCCTACGCTGTATCCCGGTGAGAATACCACTTCTCCCTGGTATGACTTTTCCAGTCCGGCAATAATCTTGAGCAAAGTCGATTTACCCGAGCCGTTCAAACCGATAATACCGATTTTAGCTCCGTAGAAAAAGGAGAGGTAGATGTCTTTCAGAACATTCTTGTTGGGTTGGAAAGCTTTGCTTACCCCTACCATCGAGAAAATTATTTTTTTATCGTCTGCCATATAGTTATGTATTTATGATTTCAATATTGCTGTCAAAGCGTGGCAAATATACGATTATACTTCCTATAAATCGAATAAAATCGCGGTGGCAAGTGTAATTTATTAAATTTTCTTTGGATTCTATTAAAAAGTGCCTATCTTTGCACCCGCTTAACCGCAACAAAGGATTGATTCGCTAGCTCAGCAGGTAGAGCACAACACTTTTAATGTTGGGGTCCTGGGTTCGAGCCCCAGGCGGATCAC
>JAVBVL010000050.1:0-15925 GCA_031554285.1 Bacteroides sp. | reverse complement strand
GATGGGAATCATGTCGGTACTAAACTTGAAGATGATAGGATTCTCCACATCATCGGGCAACATGGAGGTCACCATGTCAAGCTTATCGCGTACATCATTCGTTAATACATCGATATCGTATCCAAATTCGAACTCCAAGGTAATAACCGACATGTTTTCGGACGACTTGGAGGTAATGTGTTTCAGGTTACTTACCGAGTTCAGCGTATTTTCCAGCGGACGTGTTACGTTGTTCTCTATATCAGAGGCGCTTGCACCCGGATAAGCCGTCATTACCATAATCGTGTTTGTTTCGATATCCGGCAACAAGTCGATAGGTAATCTTGACAAAGAGAAGAGACCAAAAATCACCACTGCCAGGAAGCAGAGGGAGGTCATGATCGGTTTTTTTACCGCTCCTTCATATAAACTCATAATGATTATTTATTTGATTGAATCATTCTTTACTTTTCAACTTCTACTTCGGCGCCATTCACCAGACGAATCTGACCGGCAATTACCACCTGGGAGTTGTTGTCTACCCCCGATTTGAGTTCGTATTCCGTACCCATACGGCGGCCGAGCTCTACTTTGTTATACGATACTTTTCCGTCTTTATATACATATACATAACGGTCCCCCGAACCGGCACGTTTTACAATGGCCTGATCGGGAACTACCACGTTATTGGCCGTTCCGAAGTTGAGGGTTACACGGGCAAACATACCCGGACGCACGCGTTGGTCGCTGTTGGCCAATTTAATTTCTACCGGGAAAGTACGTGTATTCGGGTCGATGGTAGGATAAACCAGACTTACATGTCCTGTAAAGTCTTCTTCACCGTAAACATCCAGTTTTACATCTACCTTTTCGCCCTTCTTTATTTTAGTAAAATAGCCTTCGGATACATTGATAATGAGTTTCACCGGAGTAATTTGTTCAATTACCAGTACCGGCTGACCACCACCGTACATATCGCCATTATCGTAGTTACGTGCTGTTACAACACCATTGATGGGGCTTAACAAAGCTGTATTCTCCAACAGGTTCTTATACGAGGTACGACGTACTTCGAGCGACATTTTCGAAGCATCCCATTCTGATTTGGAAGCTCCGCCTACTTTATAAAGTTCGTCTACACGCTTGAATTCTATCTCCTGATTGTCGAGTTGCAATTTAAGTTGTTGCAGGTTGGCTGCATCCATCTGTACCAACTTCTGACCTTTACTTACACGGTCGCCTACTTCCACAAAGATACGGTCAATACGTACCGGACTTGAGGGAGCGATGTTGTTCTTTACTTCAGCCTCAACCGTAGCTGTATATTCCTGAATCTGATCCACCGAACGTTCGGTTACGGTAGCCAGTTTAACGCGGGGTTTCTCTTCTACAGTCGTCGCATTTTTGTCCTTACCTCCGCTGCACGAAGCCAGGAGGGCAATAGCACATACGGCCATTAAACGGATACTTTTTTCCATATTCTTATCTTCTTTATTTTTATTTCTTCAATCTATTATCTAACCGGTTCGGTACCTAATACTTGTTCCAGATCGGCCTTGGCTACCAGGTAATCGTATATCGACTGATTGTACACCAATTCCGCCTGAGTGAGTGCTACCTCCGAGTCGTTTAGCTCCAGGATGGTACCTTTACCCACTTCGTAACGGCGTTGGGCTATCAGCCTGCCTTTTTCGGCTTGCACAATGCTTTCGCGGTTGCTTACTACCTGCTCTGTACTGGCTGCCATCTTATCCAAATAGCTGGTTGCCTGCATATTAATCTGGCGCTCTATATTCACCCGGTTTTGTTCCAGCTGCAGCATCTGAATTTTGGTTTGCTTCACTTTGGAAAAGTTACCTGCCTTGAACAAAGGAATGCTTACACTCAATCCCAACGACGACTTGGGGTACCAGTTGTACTCCGAGAATTTGAAATCGTTGGACATGGATGTATACATATAATCAAACGACAAAGCTACCAACGGCATGAAGTTGGTATACTGCAACTTCAGGTTTTTATTGAGCAGCTCTTTGTTTAACTCCAATTGCTTTAAATCGCTGTTGTTTGCCAAAGAAACGGAAGTATCGCTCAGTTGCTGACGGAACATGGTCATTTCGTAATCTTTCAGGTTACCTACCACTGCAATAGGGATACCGGCATCCATGCCCATCAACACTTGCAGTTGCAGGCGCGCCAGGTCTACCCCGTTACGGGCAGATACCACCGAAGGCTTCAAGCTACGTACCTGTACATCGGCACGAATCTTGTCGTACTCGCTCACGCTACCCTGTTCAAACTTGGCATTTACTACTTTGAAAGTTTCTTCGGCTTGATTATAGCTGCGCAACAATACATCATAGCTATCCTGCGTTAACAGTAACTGGTAATAGGCTTTGGTTACCTGATTTACCAGATCCAACTCGGACGAACGGGCTTTTTCCACAGCCAGTTCTATGTCCGATTGCGTCAGGCTGATGCTTTTGTACAGTGCCGGAGCAAATACGGGAAGACTCAACGTAAGTCCGCCTCCATACGTATTATCGGTACCCATCGCAATGACCTGTCCACCCAACGAAACTTTTTGGATTTTCAGGTTACGTGTATATGTACCTCCCAATGACACTTCAGGTAATAACCCCCCATACGCTTCTTTCTTTACTTCTCTCTTTAATTGAATCTCCTGACCGGCTACTTTAATGGTGGGGTTCTCGCTTAACGCGATTTCTAACGCCCGGTCCAAAGTCAGCTTTACCGTGTCTGTAACCTGTTGGGCCTGTGCACTACCGGCAATAAGGGCGGCTACCACAACATACATCCATCTTTTTCCTCTACTTCTTTCCATCTTCGTTCTAAAAATTATCATCTACTATTTGCTTTGTTTTACAGGTTACCTGCCTTGCTTTTCCCGGTATTCACAAATGAACTCTTCCAGAATCTGCGCACCCTTCTCGGTGGAAATTCCGCGCAACCAAATGAACATAATTGATTCATACGTTTCCAAAAACGGGTATTCACTGCTCAGTTCGGAATTCATCAGCATTTCCAACTGCATTTTTACCTGTTGATTCACGATGGCAAAGTTAATGTCGCTACGAAAAATACCTTGTTCCACACCCATCCGGAAGAAAGCCATAGTGTTCTCAGTATCTTCGGCCTTACTAGCCCTGAGTTGTTCGCAAATCTTGGGATAGCGCTTTACGTCATCAAAAAAGCACCGGTTTGTTTTATGAAACTCTTCAATAGTACGCTGATACACTTTCAAAATTACCTCGAGCACATTGGCCGAGTTATTATACACACCCACCACGAAGGTGTGCATTTCTTCCTGACGTCTCAGCAAGCACTCTTTCAGCAGCGCTTCTTTATCACTGAATATCTCATACAAGGTACGTTTGGATATTACCAACGATGCCGCAATCTGATCCATCGTAATGCCTTTTATGCCGTGGGTGGCAAATAATTCGGCCGCCGATTTCAAGATTCTTTCTCTCAATTCTACCCGATACGGAGTAGTTTCCATTCCGTTGTTTACCATCGTTTTTCTTTTTAATTAATAGCCACAAAAAAACAGCGTTTCTTCTTGTACACGAAGAAACGCTGCAAATGTATATAAAAACTAAGAAAACCAAACAAGTTTCCTTTAATATTTTTAGTTATCTTTCCATATTCTTGCACTAATGCCGTTGCAGGAAGGCAACAGTCTTGTGAATTTCCTTATACATCACGATATCTTCCTTAACGAAAGGCACTTCCTTGCGATAATCTTTCAGGAACCGTTCCAACACCGGAGAGGTTTTGGCAGGTCGGCGGAAATCGACACCCTGAGCGGCATTCATCAGTTCAATGGCTAAAATATGTTCCAAATTATCCATGATGCGGAAGAGCTTGATAACGGCATTGGCACCCATACTCACGTGATCTTCTTGCCCGTTGGACGATACGATGGAGTCGCTCGATGCGGCATAACAGTACATTTTGTTCTGACTTACCATAGAAGCAGCGGCATATTGGGGTATCATAAATCCGGAGTTGAGTCCGGGATTTACTACTAAAAATTCGGGCAGGCCGCGCAAACCCATGATGAGTTGTGCCACGCGCCGTTCGGAAATATTACCCAGCTCGGCCAGGGCAATGGCCAGGAAGTCGTATGCCAACGCTAAGGGTTGTCCGTGAAAGTTACCACCGGAAAGGATGGCATCGTCGTCGGGGAAGATAGTGGGGTTATCGGTTACGGAGTTGATTTCGGTAAGCAGCACCGAGGTTACGTAACGAATGGCATCTTTGGTAGCGCCGTGCACCTGCGGAATACAACGGAACGAGTATGGATCTTGCACATGGGCTTTGGGGCGGCTGATAAGTTCGCTACCTTCAAGCACTTTGCGTATGTAATCGCCGGTTTCTATCTGTCCCCGGTGCGGACGAATCTGTTGGATACAATCCATGAAGGGGTCGATACGCCCGTCGAAAGCTTCGAGGGAGAGGGCGGCAATGAGGTCGGCCTTCTTCGAAAGTCGAAAGGCCTTGAGCAGGGCCGATACCCCGTTGGCACTCATAAACTGGGTGCCGTTGAGCAATGCCAGTCCTTCTTTGCTTTGCAGGCGTACGGGTTCCCAGCCAAACTCTTCAAGCACACTGATGGCTTCGCGCTTCTTACCTTTGTAATAAATATCGCCCACCCCGATAAGTGGAAGGAAGAGGTTGGCAAGGGGTGCCAGGTCGCCCGATGCTCCGAGCGAACCACGGTCGTACACAATGGGCATGATATCATTATTAAAGAAATCAAGAATGCGTTGCACGGTAATAACCTGCACCCCACTATGCCCCAACGACAGGGCATGGGCTTTAAGAAGCATCATCAGTTTAACGATAACAGGCCGTACTTCCTCGCCCACACTGCAGGCATGGCTTTTAATCAGGTTTTCCTGCAGAGTCTCCAACTCGTCCGGGGAGATACTGATGCTATGCAGCGAACCGAAGCCGGTTGTGATGCCGTAAAGGGGCTCAGCCGACGCAGCAATCTTTTTGTCTAAGTAATCGCGGCATTTGCGAATGCATTGTACGGCGTCAGGCGCCAACTCCAGTTTCAGGTTCTCATTGAGAATCCGCTCAATAACCTCAAAGGTGAGCGGACCGGAACCGACTTGATACACATTATTCATACACGTAAGTCTTGGTTGACAATTTCCAGTAGTTCTCTCTCGCGTTCAATAGCTTCGCGTTCCAAATCGTCGGCTTCCGCCTGTACATGCTCAACAAAGGCGGTGTCTTTGATAGAACCCAAATTGATACGCACATTCATCAACGCCCCCAACACGGCAGAACGGGCACACATCAAAGCTACGC
The DNA here is from genome assembly GCA_031554285.1 of Bacteroides sp. Taxonomy (GTDB): domain Bacteria; phylum Bacteroidota; class Bacteroidia; order Bacteroidales; family Bacteroidaceae; genus Bacteroides. Next base: position 10,603 of record JAVBVL010000050.1, on the reverse strand, counting down.
ACCCGTCGGTTATAGCATTGCGGTTACCCAGACGGATGACATCGGCAATAATCCCCATGAGTTCGCAGGCGTTGCGTGCTACTTGCAGGGGCACCAATGCGGCATGGCGGGTGGCTGATTGTATGGCGGTAGTGCGTATAGCCTTCTCTTCGTCGGTATTTTTGGGCAACCGAAAACCCTCGAATACCTGTTGGTATGCATCCGAGTCGCGGTCGACATCTTCCAGGAAGAGGCGCAGGCGGTTGCCTGTTAGCTGACGGATGTGTGTCATTAGTTCTTCATGCTCCTCGTAACCTTTGCGACCAATGGTAAGCCCTGCCACCATGCCTGCCAGGGCCGAAGCCAAAGCTCCGCTCAATGCGGCTACACTCCCGCCGCCGGGTACCGGCTCGCTGCCGGCTATTTTTTCTAAGAGTTCTCTTACGGTTAGTTCTGCTAACATACGTCTTGATTTTAAAGTTAAACATTTGGGAAAAGCACGCCACCTTTGATGGTGGTATCTACACAATTCATTCCTATATAATAAGGCAAGATATGATAATTATCCCCTTGCAGGAGTACAAAATCGCCCTGTTTGCCTGTTTCAATGCTACCAATGCTGTCGGCCCTGTTCAAAGCGGCAGCCCCATTCAGGGTAAGGGCAGTTATTACCTCTTCAATGGTAAGCTCCATGTGTATGCATGCCAAGGCAATGGTAAGCGGTATAGAGCCGGAGAAGGCACTACCGGGATTCAGGTCGGTAGCTAATGCCACGGCACATCCTGCCTCTATCATTTTGCGCGCAGGTGCATACGGTTCTTTTAAAGCAAAAGCTGTAAGCGGCAGCAAGGTAGCTACTACTCCTGCATCGGCAAGAGCACGGATACCTGCATCAGAGGCGTGCAACAGGTGGTCGGCAGAGAGGGCGCCCAATTCGGCAGCCAGCTCGGCTCCACCAAGGGATACCATCTCGTCGGCGTGCAGTTTGAGTAGGAATCCCTGCTGGCGGGCAGCGGTAAGCAGGCGGCGTGATTGCTTAATACTGAACACCCCGCGTTCACAAAACACATCGCAACATTCGGCCAGGCCGTATTCGCGGATAAGAGGCAGCATCTCGCGAATAAGGAAGGTGATGTACTCGTCGGCCTGCCCGGCATAGTCGGGCGGCAAGGCATGTGCCCCCAAAAAAGTGGGTACAATATCTACCCGTTTTTGTTCGGCAGCATTGAGGAAACGCATAGCTTCCAACTGGCGAAGTTCGGTATCACGGTCGAGTCCGTATCCGCTCTTGCCCTCTACGGTAGTTACGCCCATGCGGCTCATTTGCTTCAACAAAGCCTCCCCCCGGGAACGCATATTGGCAGCAGTAAGACCGCGGGTGGCATTAACGGTAGAGAGGATACCTCCTTCACTTTGCAGGATGGAGAGATAGTTTTCGCCATTCAGGCGGCGCACAAACTCCCGCGAACGCTCGCCTCCAAAGAGGAAGTGGGTGTGTGAGTCGACAAACCCCGGTAACAGGCAACGCCCGCGGGCATTGTAATGCCAATATCGATTGTAATACCCATCGCGCCGTTCGCCCCGGTTGGGACCTACGTAGGTAATAATGCCGTGGGTAACTTCCACCGTGGCATCATCCAACACATAGAGTTGACCCATCTCCTTGCCCCGGCGGGCGGTATGCCCAACAGGTGTTACAATTTTTGCATGAAAAAGGATGAGGTTATCGTTCATTTTTATTACTCCATAATACGTGATTCAAGAACTTGTTGCATAGAGAAATTCTCCAATCCGAGGTAATAGGAAGCAGTATCGATGAGTGCTTCCATAGGAACCAAACCCACTATTTCACTGCCTACAATGGTTACGCCATAGCGTCGGGCTTCAATGCGTACCAGTTCAAAGGCGCGGTACAGGGCAGTACGGGTATAGTCGGTCATATTGATAGATACCTGGGTAATGTTGCGTTCTTTAAGTTCCACGCCCATAGCTTTTACGTAACGCAAGCCGCCATTCATATACCGGATGTTCTTGGCAATCTGCGAGGCAATGCCCAGGTTATCGGTGCTGAGGTTGATATTATAGGCAACAAGCGGCATGCGGGCACCTACGGCAACGGCTCCGCCAGTGGGATGCCGGTGGCAGGGACCGTAATCGGGAGTCCATTCGGGTTGTTTCAGCTTAGCATCCAGTCCCTCGAACTCGCCTTTACGAATGGTGGCAAGATTCTCGCGGTGCGGTGCCGTGGCCGATTTTTCATACAGAAATACCGGTAACTGATAACGCGAAGCAAGCTCCTGCCCTACAGTGCGCGAAAGAGAGATGGCATCTTCCATCGTGAAGTTACGGATGGGAATAAAGGGAATGACATCAACTACCCCCATACGAGGATGCTGACCGTTGTGCGTGTTCAGGTCGATAAGATCAACTGCCTTGCCTACCGCCTCGATAAGAGCTTCACGAAGCGGTTCGGGTTCGCCCACCAGGGTTACTACCAGACGGTTGTGGTCTTCATCATTGCTATAATCCAACAACTTTACCCCCCTTCGGGCACGAAAAGGAGCAATAATCTGTTCTATCTTCTCCGGATTGCGCCCTTCACTGAAGTTGGGCACACATTCTACTAATTGGTTCATACTATTATGGTATTAAAGGTTATCAAACAAAGCATCATCTACCAGGTAAGGCAGGGTAATGTGGTTGCCTTCGGCATGGACTTCGTTAAACTGCCGGCAGGTATCCATGGCATGCTCGTTGCGCGCCCAGGAGCGACGAGCTACGCCACCCATTACGTCCCACATCATGGCAGAGCGGATAATTTCATCGACCCGCGTACTACCATCGCACACCAGGCCGAAGCCTCCGTTGATGGATTTACCGATGCCTACTCCGCCTCCGTTATGCAGAGCTACCAGGCTCATGCCTCGGGCGCAGTTACCGGCAAAGCACTGCACAGCCATATCCGCCATCACGTTGCTGCCGTCTTTGATATTAGCTGTTTCGCGGAAAGGCGAGTCGGTGCCACTCACATCGTGGTGGTCGCGCCCCAGCATCACAGGTCCTATCTTGCCTTGGCGCACCAGTTCGTTAAAGCGCAGGGCAATGCGAGTACGCCCTTCGGCATCCTGATACAAGATGCGCGCCTGCGTGCCTACCACCAATTGGTTGTGTTCGGCGTCGCGTATCCAATTATAGTTATCACGGTCTTGCCCGCGGCGGTTGGGGTCGATGCATTCCATGGCGGCACGGTCGGTGGCAAGCAAGTCGGCATACTTACCACTAAGGCATACCCAACGGAAGGGGCCGTAACCATAATCAAACAGTTCGGGACCCATGATGTCTTCCACGTAACTGGGCCAAATGAAACCGTCTTTCTCATCGGTCCCGTTGCGGGATATTTCGTGTACGCCGGCATCATACAGGACTTTTAGGAAAGAGTTGCCGTAGTCGAAGAAATAAGTACCACGCTCTGACAAGATGCGGATTACTTCGTAGTGCCGGCGCAGAGAAATATCCACTTGCCGGCGGAAAGAGGCAGGCGACTCGTGTAAGAGCCGGGTGCGCTCCTCAAACGTAATCCCGGCGGGACAATACCCACCTTCGTACACAGCATGACAGGAAGTTTGGTCGGACAGCAAGTGGATGTGTATATTCTGTAGCGCAGCATACTCCAACAAGTCTACTACATTGCCATGATAGGCAATAGAACAAGGCTGGTTACGTTGCATGGCCTCGTGAGCCAACCGGTAGGCTTCGGACAGATTATCGGTAACGTGCTGCACCCATCCCTGCCGGTGGCGGGTTTCAATGCGCGACATGTCTACCTCGGCAATAATCGAAGCGGCACCGGCTATATCGGCAGCTTTGGGTTGGGCACCACTCATGCCTCCCAGACCGGAGGACACAAAGAGATGACCACGCAAATCGCCCTCCTGGGGGATGCCCAACTTCAACCTCCCTGCATTGAGCAGGGTATTGAAGGTGCCGTGCACAATACCTTGCGGACCGATGTACATCCATCCGCCGGCGGTCATCTGTCCGTAATTGGCCACACCCATCTGGGCGGCAACGTGCCAATCGCGCTGGTTATCGAACTCGCCTATCATCAGGGAATTGGTAAGTATCACGCGCGGAGCATCAGGACGCGAGCGAAACAGCCCCAACGGATGCCCCGATTCAATGACGAGTGTCTGCTCGCAGGTAAGTTGTTCAAGGTATTTCTTGATGAGGAGGTATTGCATCCAGTTTTGGCACACCTGTCCGGTTTCGCCGTAGGTAACCAACTCATACGGATAAAGGGCAATGTCAAAGCAAAGGTTATTATCAATCATCAGCTGGAAGGCTTTACCTTCAAGACAGTTGCCGGCGTATTCATCGACGGGACGTGCTTTCAGGTCACCGGGCGGACGGAAACGGTAGCCGTAAATACGGCCGCGTGTACGGAGCTCGTACAGAAACTCAGGCAGCAGTTGAGCATGCCATTTAGGATGGATATAGCGCAAAGCGTTCTTCAACGCTGTAACAGTTTGCGCCGGGGTAAGAGAGTAACCACGGTCGGGAGCCCTTCGGATGCCGGATTCAAACTCCGGGTAAGCGGGCAACGGGATGTCGAGTGTAATTTTCATATTGCAGAGGTTAAGTTAGCATTCTGTCAGCAGAAGCAACAAGTTAACCTTCGCAATATAGACCTTTTTGTTTAATTATGCAAGAAATACACAATTGTATTATCAGATTGTATAATACTACTCATTCAAGTTTCGCAACTGTATCAGGTATTTCATAGTAACAGAAGCGGATTCACTATCTTCCCTCAGATAGGCTTTAAGTATATCGGGCTGATCTTTGAGCAGAACCTGCATCCTGTCTTTCCCAACAAAACTCACCTCACCGGTAGTTACATCAACTTCGTAAGATACCCGTTTGGATACTAAACTGGAAGCAGCAATGGCATCGCCCACGGTTCCGCCCAACTTCACATCCATGGTTTCGCCCGCTGCCACTGTACCCAACGGAACGGCAATGAAGTAGATATTTCCTTGCAACAGAATAGCCGGAGCAAACCAACTACCGAAGCGCATCTTCTTGAAGCGTAGCTTCTTGCAGTTAATGTACATATCATTACCCTGCTTAATCAGGTAAGCACGCTTGCTCAGGTAGTTAGGTTTCATCTCAGATTCAGAAGCCACAATGCGGTAATCGGCACCACCGGTCATCATTACCTGACTACGGGTGCGACGTTCAACTTTCAGTGTATAGATAGTATCTCCCCGTCCGGCTAAGAAATCTTTTAAACTGCGGTATGCAATATTCTGTGCCGACACCGGTAGGAGTGTCGCCAAACAGAGCCCCATTGTAATCCAAACTACTCTTTTCATCTTCACATTCTTTCTGTATTTATCGATTGGCAAGGTACGCGATTTAGGGAATAGTCACAAGTTTTCAGGCAAAAAAGTTTGCAAACCGGCTTAAATTCGCACTTCGCAAAGCAAAATGTACTGATTTGGCAGAAATTTGTCAGTTAATAACTCCTTTTAAGGACGACCGAAAACAAGGTAAATGGTGCTGTCTTTGCGCAGGTCGTAAATTGCCTTCTGGTTATTAGATAAGCCAAAAGCCACTGCTTCGGTAAACTGGTTCTCGGGATACACACGGGTACTCCCGTAAGCAAAGACATTAGTTTCAGGGTCTAGCCATCCGCCAACTACCTTATCGTGAGCAAGGGCATGTGCTACCACATAGGGCAAAGAGGTATCCGATAGGCTATATTCTACAGCATAGCCCTCGCGTACCGGTCGCAAGGTAATAATATCGAGCGTGAATCCATCCGGATACTGACGGGCATAGGTTTCAATACAGGTTATCAGCTCCTCATTTTCATTATTGTTGCCGCATGAATAGCAGGTGAACAGCAGGAGGCTGAGCAGGAGAATGAGATAGAAGCGTTGCATAGTAAGCTTATTAATCTATAAACATATCCGCAAATATAACTTTTTCACACTTAGTTCAGTGATATTATAGGACAAAACTCTTTGTGCACCCGGGTGTGGACGCTTCTTACACCCGAGTGTTCCAATGGTTTTTATACGATAATACAGGAAAAATATCAGGCAGTTTTACTAAAATATGCCCTAAGAGTGCGCGAGTGAATGGGTATAAATGCAAACTTTCTGATTCTTCGTCATTTTAGGTGTAGCTTTGCCTATGGCCGGACAAAGCTTATTTTTTAGGTTTAAAGCGGAAAGCAAGCGGTTCATTTCTCAACCCCGAAGGGAGTTTCACCGTAACCTTACCGTTCCGAATAATATAGTTTACTTCGCGCTTGTTATTCATTAGTACCATTGAGCCGACAGGTTCATTGCCTTCCCACATAATCGTTGAGGGAAGAGAACCGTTTTCCTCGGGACAATACATGGCATATAGTGTATCGCCATTCTTGCTTTGCACAAACCAAGTATTACCATCCTGATAATGCCTGGTGATACGTGTATTATAAATTGCTTCTCCGTTTTTTTCCATCCATTTACCTATTTCAATTAGAATATCTTCTGCTTGGGTTGGGAATACTCCATCACCAGTTGGGCCCAGTGCCAACAAAAGGCTGCCCCCTTTGGCTACAACTTCCGCCAATATGTTTATCACTTTGGCGGGAGATTTATAAAATTGATGATCACCCGGCCGGTATCCCCATGCTTTACCAAGTGTCAGGCAAGTCTCCCAAGGAGTATCCAGTTGTCCCGCCGGAATTCGCTGTTCGGGGGTGCGATAATTTTCATATTTACCCGATACGGTACGGTCTACCACCAAAAGCCCCGGTTGATGTGTGCGTGCCATAGCCGAGATACCCGCCATGTCAATATCTTCGCTGCCGGTATAAGCCGCCCCTCTGGCCTGCTTAACTTTATCTGTAGCCGGCTTTACCCAGCCACCATCCAGCCAAAGTATGTCAATTTTCCCATAATCACCGTTCATCAGTTCTTCTATCTGGTTATAGCAAAACTTTTTGAAACACCTCCAGCGCTCAGGATAGCGTTCTGTATCGTAATTGTGATAACGGTCAGGAGTGGCATATTTATCCCACCAGTAGTCCTGCGAGTGCCAGTCGGGTTTGGAATAATAGGCGCCTATCATAAAGCCGTTTTCACGATAAGCCTCGAATACTTCCTTTACAATGTTATTCCTTTTTTGGTTTTTAAAACCTTGTTTTGTAATAGAAAAGTCAGAATAGCGGGTATCATACATATTAAAACCATCGTGATGCTTGGTGGTAAACACAACATATCTCATACCAGCCTTTTTGCTGACCTCACTCCATCGTTCCGGATTGAAGTCCATGGGACGAAAGAAACGGGCAGCGTTCCAGTAATGTTCTTTAAAGGCAGTATATGTCATTGTCGTGTCCCGCCAATGCCGGTCGGAACAGATAGGCCAGGATTCGTTAATACCCAGATAAGAATAAAGGCCGAAATGGATAAGGATACCAAATTTCAGATCCTGCCACTCTTCAAGCTTTTGCTTAACCAAGGGTTCTTCGGAATACATATATTCTTTCGAATAATCATGTACAAAAGTCTGTCCCCATATTCCTGGGAATAAGCATAGCCATACAAGTGTCAATAATAGTCTTTGTTTCATCTTTTATTTTATTTAGGTTTCTATTTCTGCATATCTAAATACCGCTTCATCGCTTCCAGATAGTAGTAATCGGCATAGTTGAGCGGAGTATCTATTTCGGAACCATGGGGAAGCGAACCTACCGAATGTTTCAGGAGGAAACCGTGGTTACTTCCTTTTTCTGCCAGGTAATTCTCGCCCGACAGGTTTTTCAGAATTGACTCGGCATAGTTGAAATACTTTAAACCCTCAGGGGCAAAGGTGCTGAGCTCCAACAAAGCGGCAGAGGTAATACTGGCAGCCGAAGCATCGCGGGGTGTTTCTTCCCGTTCGGGGGCATCATAATCCCAATAGGGAATGTTGTCGGTAGTTTTTACACGCTCCATAATCATATCGGCAATATGGATGGCTTCTTTCAGGAAAGCAGTATCTTTTGTTTCCCGGTAGCAGGCGGTGTAACCATACACTGCCCATGCCTGTCCGCGTGCCCAGGGTGAATCGTCTTTTTTGCCTTGATGAGTCTGTTTACATTCAACAGTACCGTCGTTGTTGTAGCTAATTACATGGAAGGATGTATAATCAGGACGGAAATGATTGGCCATGGTTGTTTGCGCATGCTTTACGGCAACGTTGTAATACTTCTTATTGCCGGTTAGCTTGCTCACGTTGAACAATAAATCCAGGTTCATCATGTTATCAATAATCACCGGGTAGTTCCATTCTCCAAAATCCCAGGAACGGATACAACCAATTTCGGGGTTGAAGCGGGCGCAGAGGTTATCGGCAGTCTCAGTTAAAACAGCCAGGATGGTATCGTTGGGAGCCAAACGCAAGGCATTGCCGTAACTGCAATTCATCATAAAACCAATGTCATGGTTATCCTTATAATAACGTACGGGGTTGAGCAGGTTGGTGTAACGGATGGCTTGTTGTTTCAAAGCCTCATCGCCTGTTATTTCATACGCATACCAAAGGCTGCCGGGAAAGAAACCACTTGTCCAATCGTATATACCACAGAGTCTGATGGCTCCCAGTTTGTCTGCCGTGGGATTAACGCATAGGGAATCCTGAAACACCTCTAACGGTTGTTCCATCTGGCTCAACAGGAAATTTATATCATACCCGGTGTAGATAGAGCGGGGTAACTGTGCCGAGTCGGCAAACGCTTCGGCTGTTTGTTTTAACTGATAGGAGGCTACGTCCAGTGCATGAGCCGTCCAGTTTTTTTTGGGAGTATCGTTGCAGGCAACCAGTGCTAATGCAGTAATGGCTACCCATAGTTTATTCTTTTTCATTGTATGATGTCTTTTTATCGTTTTACTTTCTGCCGGTACATAAGGGTTCCCGGTCGTTTATTGATTCCGTTTTCCACACGCCATCCATCCGGTCGTGTAGTACAGAAGCTCCTTGTTGTTTGTGTGAATCAAAGCTGAAGCTTACCTCGTTCTTGCTATTACGGATGTGCAAACCTGCGGGACGTTTCGTTTGCAATTCAGCCTCAATGCTCCAGTCGCCACATTGGAAGGTGCTGCCCGTGCGTACAACCGGGGTAGCTGGCTTGCCATCGGCTTGCACCTGAATAATGGTCAGGATGCGGTTTATTTTGCAAGGAGAGAAACCGGCTGTCAGAGACCACTCTTTGCTAAAATCTTCGCCGCGCACCGCTATCTTCTCATTGGGGGCTACCACATATTGGTTGGTTTGACTCATCGTAAAGCGCTGTTCACTGAATAGTTGTGCTACCGAGCTGAATTGCTTCTCTGTATTCGTAGTTACCAGGGTAGCGGTAGCCTCATCAATGGTAAATTGGGTAGGACTGTGTAACAGCCAATCCCAACGCACCGGCTTGGTAGCTTCCAGTTCATCGTAAATCACGATGATGTCCGGATGCAGCAGGAATATATGCCGGCGGTATTTCCTCAGCGGTGTTTCGCCAAAACCATTCTCCCGTGATTGTTCCAGGTTTTGGGCGGCAAAGTTACGTTCCCACATGGGGTACTCGCTCACGCCACAATAGGCATTGGAGGCATCGCCCAACGCATAGGAGATATGGTCGCCGTTAAACATGCGTACTATATTACCATAAGCACGAGTGGTAAAAGGTTGTCCCATGCCATCTACTAAGATGGTATTATGTGCTCGGGTATGACGATACGACAATAGGTTATGTGCATCCGAGAAATTCATGTATTTCCCTACCGAGCGGTACACAGGCGTTCCACGGAAATTCAGGTTAAATGCATTCTGGTTGGAATGGGTATGGCTGCCCGAACCAAAAGGACTGGAGCGGAAATTCAAACTGAGGTTGTTACGGTAATCTGCCAGATTAGAGTTGGCTATCATCTCACCACTGTCCTTAAACCAAACTGCTTTGGGAGCATCGGCAGGCAATTCAGAACTTTCCGGACGTTGCTTACCACTTGCCAGGCGGAAGAGGCGGGTCTCGGATTCATCTTTGTACCAATCGTTGATAGATGAGTACCAGGCTGCATACGGATCACCGGTGGTACGTGCCAAAAGATCGGCAAAAGCACTACGAATACGCAACGGTTTGGGATTAACCTGCTCATGTCCATCGCCAAAACCTGCACTCATCGACTTGGGTTGCCAACTGTACGCCAATCCTAATCCTACATTCTTATAAAAAGGATGTTGAAAGAAGTCGGTTCCTGTAAGGTACGAGAACAGCGTAGGTACATAATATAAGGAGATGGCGTTGGCACTGAAATAGGTACTTCCGTTATGCCAGTTGCCTGTACGGTTAAAGCCGGATGCCGGAGCACGGGCGGTCCATAGTTCGTAGCTGTATTCTAAATAGTCTTTGATGGCAGGATCTTTATCGTACATCACCAACGAGGCTTGCACAAAATGACGGAAAGTAAACTGCCAAAAGTGATTATCAAAAAGGTGAGGTTCCTTTATATTAATAATGTGTGGAATGTAGTGTTTGAGAATTCTCAGGATGAGCTGTTCTATCTGTACACGCTCGTTCGCCGTAAAGCGGTCGTAGCAG
>JAVBVL010000117.1:0-6235 GCA_031554285.1 Bacteroides sp. | reverse complement strand
CAACTCGGGCAAGAGCAAGATGCATGCGCATGAGATACTTTCCGGCCGCACCGCCCTCTATACCAACATTGGTTTCGACAACCCCGTGGAGTTTGTGAAGCAACTCGAAAAGGCATTGGAAGAGAAAGACCATGCCACTTTTGAGACGTACAAGAGCACCCGCAAGAAGCTGGAAAGCTATTTCGGTATCTCGTTCGAAGAGAACTTCCTCAGTTGGATGTCGGGCGAGTTTGCCATGACGCAATCGGAACCCGGTTTGTTAGGACAAGAGCCTGAGCTTATTCTCGCCATCCGCGCCAAGAGTATTAAAGATGCCCACAAGAAGATGGACTTGCTCGAAAAACGAATCAAGAACCGTACGCCGTTGAAGATAAAAACCGTCAACTACAAGGAGTTCGAAATTAAGTACCTGGAGATGAAAGGCTTCTTCCGCCTCTTCTTCGGTTCGCTGTTCGATAAGTTTGAGAAACCTTATTATACGTATGTAGACGACTATGTGGTATTCAGTAACAAACCTGCCTCCCTGCTCTCGTTTGTAGAGGATTATACGCAGGAGAATGTATTGAAAAACACCGAAGGTTTCAAGAAAGCTTATTCGTACTACCACTCTTCTTCAACTGTTTTTATGTACACCGATATGCAAAAGTTCTGCCCGCAGTTGCGTACCATGCTCAACGCTTCTACCTGGAGTGAAATGATGGCGAATAAGGATGTACTCTACTCCTTCCCGTATTGGAGCATGCAGGTGGTAGGTAGTAATAGCCAGACCTCCCTGCATTACATCATGGATTTCGAGCCATACACTCCCGAAGCATTACCCGCCGAGTCTGTCGATACGGATGAAGAAGCTGATACGGATGAAGAAAACATCAGCCCCAAAGAGGAAATGGACGAGTTGAAACGGTTCTACATCGAGAAGTTTGAGGGTAATGTACAACGCGAGTTCTACCCCGAAGGAGCGTTGAAAAGCGAAACCGAAATTAAAGAAGGTAAGCGCCACGGACGTTACCGCGAATACTACGAAAGCGGCAGTCTGAAAGTACGTGGTAAGTATTCGAAGAATCAACCTAAAGGCACCTGGAAGTATTACACGGAAGATGGTGAGCTGGAGCGCAAAGAGAAATTCTAGCCGAATATTAATAACCTGTTTACATTTACAATACCACTTCCTGGCGATAGTAAAACGCAGTACGAGCGCCACATTGCAAAATCGCAGGACGAGCACTCCATTGCCGTCGGTTTCAACCGACGGTCTGCTGAAAGCAGTAGGCAAGTATTTATACCTTTGTGGGTTTTAACCCCAGGCTTTTTAGTGTGTTGTAAATCAGAAATCTGGGGTTAAAACCCACAGAGGAGGGTCGCTTCGCTCCTCATTGATTAAACCGTCGGTTGAAACCGACGGCAATGGAGTGCGCATTCTCTGATTTTGCAATGGAGTGCGTGTCCTACGATTTCCTCCTGCTATTAAAGACGGTTAATCACTTTCATCAGCTGTTCACCCAATCCAATGGTATAGCCTTGCGACACAAACACCACCTGGTTAAACGTATCACCTATTATAAATAAAGGTAAAGCCGATGGATTAGACAACTTCATCTCTTGTACAATCTGCTTTTGGATAGCACCGTCTGTATCTACACCATATATAATAGTAGAGGGTAAACCGGGAAACTCTGCCGCACGGTACCGTTGAGCTTGCGACTCGTCCGGAAAGAGAAGAACAAGCTTCTTACCCCACTTTTCAAGGTCTTTGGCCACCACAGCCAAATTGCGCAAAGCATGATTGGTAGGCTCCTGCCCTACTCCCAACACACCTACTACGTAATATCCGCGACCATTGGCTTGCAGTACACTTTGCATCTGTCCGCTATCAGCCAGGCGGAACGTAGATTCGGAATTGAAATTGCCAATCACCCGTAGTTCATCAGCACTTTCACGCATGGTTAAGTCGACCACCGTTTCCTCGCCCTCCTTCACGTTGAAGAAACTGACGTTACACAATACATTTCCACTCGCCAGGCGCGTGCCGGTGGTTAGCATATAATACCCGGTATCCAACAAACTACCATTCTTAAACAGCGTAGTCCAAGAAGTAGGACAACCCGGCGAAAGTTCTTCTTCATAACTCAACAACCGGAAACTTCCACCCTCGAACCGCGAAAGTGTGAAGTGCGAATAATATTTAGGGTCGTCCAGATAAGGAAGTGCGCGATAAATCATCTTCACCTTCCCTTTCGGAGCCAATACAGGTTCAGAGGCTTCAAAATTCACCTCAAACGTATGAAGCATCTTGGGAATAGGCTGCTGAGCGAAGTCAATATCCGTAACCGGGTCGTACTCCATATACTGCACCTTGCCCGTTACCTCGTCAATCCAAGCCGTAATACCTACACTACGAGCCACCGACACAAAGAAGATATTGCGGGAGAGTTCATCCGCCACCCGTGCTTTCCATACACCGATGGGCGAAACAGGTATGCGTTGCGGATTCTGCTCGTTATGGATGGCAATATTCGATTTACACCACTCTACCAACAACTGCGGATTACGGAAGTAGGCTTTTGCTTCGTCAACCGATATCACTTCACGGAAGAAACCACGGTAAGGAGTAAGCATCTCGTTGGCTACGCGGGGGTTGAAATCGGCGGGAGTATAACGGGCGGCGGTGTATCCTTTAGCCGTATACTCCATGCAATCGTTCAACACTTCGGGCGAAACATCGCGCAAATCTTTGGCAGAAAGAGCCGACAATACACGGATTGCATTATCCAACTCTCCTTGTTTTGTAGCCTTTGCAAGAAAATCCGTAAGCGTTTGGTGATTCCCGCGCGAGGCAACTAACAGACGAGCAACAGTAGGCGAATACTCCTTCGCGGCTTGCTCTGCCTGTATAAAGGTAGCTACATAAATGTTCCGGATGGAATCTTCCTGTACCAGGCGGCAAGTGTTCTCCGCGCGCTGTTCAGGAGTAACGGCAGGCTGTGTAGCACATTCAACGGGAGGAACAATGTCCAACGGGAACGAGTACATTTCACCTTCCACCTTATTTAATACTATATCCAGTGTTTCATCCTTACCAAAAGTCAGTTTAGAATATCCGAAGCGACCCTCTTTAGAAGCCCACACCAACATATCCCCTTTACCCGCCGTGAGCGAAGCAGTACCATCGGCTTGCGTACGCTTGGTAGCCACCGTGTAAAACTCGGCATAATTGTACACCTTGAACTCCACTTTAACATCGGGCACAGGCGTACCGTCCTTATCTACCACCCGTACCACTGCCTTTGCCGTGGGTGCATAGTTTTGAATCACATTAATTTCGGTATAGTTGGGTGTTTCGAGCATCACCTCCTCCGGACCGTTATAACGTCCGAATACCTTGGTGTGCATCAGCATCCCCCTACTGGCAGGCGCATTGAACCAACCCAAATCGAGCACCGGTTCCGGTTCACAAGCTCCCATGAAGTGCCACTTACCATTTGCCCACGCCTCTACCCACGCATGGTTATCGTCGGTATGCGCCCAACGGGGCGTGTACACCTGCCGGGCAGGGATTCCTACGGCACGAAGCGCAGCTACAGTAAAGGTAGACTCTTCGCCACACCGCCCGTAGGCCGTCCTCACGGTAGCCAACGGCGAACTGGTGCGCGCATCACTGGGGGTATAAATCACCTTCTCGTGGCACCAGTGGTTTACTTCCAGGATGGCTTCTTCCATCGATAAATCTTCTACCCGCTCTTTGAGTTCGGCATAAAACACCGCACGGGCATCGTCCATAGTCTCATTATTCACCCGGAGCGGCAACACGAAATGGCGGAACACATCATCGGGCACGTTCCAGGGCATCTCATCACGTATCTGCAAGGTAAGTCGTACGTTATCCAGGTAGTAATCGCCCGGATAATCGGCCAGGTCGCCAATGGGCATGTAGGCATATAGAAATGTCAGCGCCTCGCGCTCGGCTACGGTCAGGGTAGAGTCGTTGAGTATGGCAAACAGGTTACCGGTGGAAAAAATCTCTTTTTTCTTTGCCAGGTCGGCATTAACAAGTTCACGATACGGTGCATCTTTCAGGAAATGAGATTCGCCACAAGCCCAGAGGCCGATGGAGCAAAGGAGAATTAGCAGAAGGCGGGATGGTGTTTTCATTCTTTCAATAAACTTAGGCGGGTTTCTGCAAATTTATGTAATATAATTGTAACAAGTACCCCTTTTACCGCTGTTATTCGATAGAAAAGCAGCATTTTCTTGTATTTTATATGTTATAAAACATATTTGTCGCAAACAATTCGTATCTTTGCAGTGTTCAATAAGAGAATAACGATGTAAAACCCGTACTTCAAAAGGTGAAGTACACAAAAAGATGAAGTTATGAAAAAGTATTCAAATGAGAAAATCACTATGTTGCAGTATCGTATTAAGCGTTATCATGCAATGGGAAACGGAGCCATGTGCCAGGTTTTAAACAGCCAACTCCAAAAGCTGCTGTCACAGCAGTCTGCCATGTAAACACACTAATTCAAATATATCCTTTTGATGAGGGCGGGGAATCGTTAGAGGTTTTTCGCCCTCTGTGTTTTTTCTCTCCTACGCGAAGATGCGATTCGGTTCGCCATCAAGTAGTAGGCTATGCTTAGCAGTTCCATCAGATAAAACCAACTGTTCATCAGATAAACCGCTGGTTTCAAGGGCAAAACCGGCAGTTTCAAGGGCGAAACTACCGGTATCAGCAAAGGAACTGCTTGTTTTCTGCCCATGAAACTTTTAGTTTCTGTCCGTGGAACTAAAAGTTTCCGGGCATGGAACTAAAGGTTTCTGCTCTGAAACTATATCTGTGACTTATACTATGAATGGCGAATCCCCCCCGGAAATGGCGAATCGATGGCGAATCAAAAAGGGATTCGCCATCGATTAATCCTATCATAATCAGCAAGGTAAGTCCAAAAAGATGGCGAATGGCGAATCAAATTGCATTTTATGCTCATGGAGGATGTTTTCGAGCATCGGACTACTACTCCCAATTACTAAACTCAAAGCTCAACTGCTCCCAAACGCCTCGTGGTGTATCAGGAATCTCTTTGGGATTCGAAACCGAGAGTCCGATAAGCCGGATAGGATGTTCCTCATAGGCAACTTCCTTCAACAGTTCCTTGGCAAGCGGGAGTATAACATCGAGCGTAACCAACTCGTGCTGCTGCGTAATGCTACGGGTTATCTGGTTAAAGTCGTGAAACTTAATTTTCAGCGTCAACGTATTGCCCTTGAATTCCTTCCGCTGCAAACGTTCTACCAGTTCCACCGCCACATGGTACAGTTCAATAACAACAGATGAGTGCGTGGAAATATCCTTCTCCAGCGTATGTTCGCACCCTATTGATTTGCGGATGTGAACCGTCTCCACCGGACGTAAATCAACACCGCGTGCAAAGTCGTAATACAACGTACCCACCTTTCCAAAATGCCGGATGAGCATATCCAGCGGGCATTCACGCAACTGGTACCCGTTACGAATACCCAGCGCGTGCATCTTCTTGGCAGTTACCGGCCCCACCCCCCAGAAAGACTCAATGGGCAGACGGGCAATGAATGCCAAAGCCTGCTCGGGATGAATGGTACACAATCCGTCGGGCTTACGCCAATCGGACGCAATCTTTGCCAGGAACTTGTTGTACGATACGCCTGCCGAAGCAACCAAGTTCAATTCTTCCCGAATACGCTGCTTGATGGCCTTGGCAATATCTACCGCCAACGGAATACCGGGCTTGTTCACCGTTACATCGAGAAACGCTTCGTCCAACGACAAAGGTTCAATAACATCGGTATACTCCCGGAATATTTCGTGAATCTGGTGGGATACCGACTTGTAAACATCCATCCGTCCCGGCACAAAGATAAGAGAAGGGCACAACTGCCTGGCGCGCTTGGACGACATCGCCGAACGAACACCGAACTTCCGGGCCTCGTAACTGGCAGCAGCCACCACACCCCGTTCTTCCGAATAGCCAACCGCCAACGGCTTGCCACGCAGTTCAGGATTATCGCGTTGCTCTACCGAAGCATAGAACGCATCCATGTCAATATGTATTATTTTGCGGTCGGTCATCCGGGTAGCAAAGATAGCACGATAAGCCGTACCGTTTTGCAAAAAAACAGGTTCATTTTGAACAGATTCGATTAAAAAACGTATTTTTGCACATCATGCCCTTACAACTGATGACATATCATAGAGGAAGTG
>JAVBVL010000035.1:0-25174 GCA_031554285.1 Bacteroides sp. | reverse complement strand
TGCCCAGCTCGAACTGAACGTTACCTCTAAAAGTATTGACCAGGCAGGTCCCGGCGCTGCTTTTACCTTAGGAAAGAACAATGTATTCGGCGGAGGTGAGACGTGGAATGTCAAACTCAAAGGCTCTTACGAGTGGCAAACGGGTGGGGGCGACAAGAGTTCGCTGATGAACAGTTGGGAGTACGGCATATCCTCCTCCCTCTCGTTTCCCCGCGTATTGTTTCCCCGGCTTGGCAAGCGGGAGTACGACTTCCCGGCTTCGACTACCTTCCGCGTATATGCCGACCAGCTTAACCGCGCCAAGTACTACACGCTGCTCAGCTTCGGCGGAAGCGTATCGTATGAGTTTCAGCCCAAGCGCGTGAGCCGCCACAACCTGTTGCCGTTCCGCCTTTCGTTCAACGTATTGCAAAATACTACCGACGCATTCAAGAAAAAGGTAGAAGATAATCCCTCCCTGTACAGCAGTTTGCGTAACCAGTTTATCCCGGCGGTGCAATACATTTATACGTATGATAATGCCGCTGTTCGTGGGGTAAACAACCCCATCTGGTGGCAGGTAGACGCTACCTCGGCGGGTAACCTTACCTCGATTATCTATCGCCTGGCGGGCAAACCGTTCGATGAGCAAAACAAAGAACTGTTGGGTACCCCCTTTGCCCAGTTCCTGAAACTCAATACAGAGTTCCGTTACGTATGGAAAATTGATAAGAACCAAAGCATTGCCACCCGTCTTATCGGTGGTGTGATATGCTCCTATGGTAACATGACTACCGCTCCCTACAGCGAGCAATTCTACGTGGGAGGTTCCAACAGTTTGCGGGCGTTCACGGTGCGCAGCATCGGTCCCGGCGGGTACCATGCTGCCGATAGTACCTACATCGACCAAACCGGCGATATCCGTTTGGAAGCCAATGTGGAGTATCGTTTCCGTATCATGGGCGATATATACGGTGCTCTCTTTATGGATGCCGGTAACGTGTGGTTGTTGCGTAACGACCCCGACCGTCCCAATGCCCAATTCAAATTCGGTAGTTTTGCCAAACAGATAGCCTTGAACACAGGTGCCGGTATCCGGTACGACCTGGGTTTCCTGGTATTCCGCCTGGATTGCGGTATAGCCTTGCACGACCCCTACGATACCGGGAAGAGCGGATATTTTAATACCACCGGTTCGCTCGGAAAGAATATGGGAGTTCATTTTGCCATCGGATATCCGTTTTAATTGACAATTTAATGTATCTTTGCACCGTTTTCTAAGAACAATATCACTAACCCATTTAATTAAAAACACTTTTATGAAACCCACTTTATTTGTACTTGCTGCCGGTATGGGCAGCCGTTATGGTGGCCTCAAACAGATGGACGGTTTGGGACCTAACGGCGAAACAATCATGGACTACTCCATTTACGACGCTATCCGTGGCGGATTTGGCAAAGTTGTTTTTGTAATCCGTAAAGATTTCGAACAAGATTTCCGTGACAAGATTCTGAGCAAATACGAAAACCATATTCCGGTAGAACTTACTTTCCAGGCATTGGATAGTCTGCCCGCAGGCTTTACTTGCCCCGCCGACCGTGTAAAACCCTGGGGTACCAACCACGCTGTATTGATGGGTAAGGACGTTATCAACGAACCGTTTGCCGTAATCAATGCCGACGACTTCTACGGTCGCCACAGTTTTGCCGTACTGGGCGAGGCGCTTACTGCCATGGAAGGCAAGAAGAATGATTACTGCATGGTAGGTTACCGCGTAGGTAACACGCTGAGCGAAAGCGGTTCGGTGGCCCGTGGCGTATGCGAAACCGATGCCGACGGCTACCTTACTACCGTAGTAGAGCGTACCGCCATCGAACGCATCGACGGTAAGGTATCGTTCAAAGACGAAAACGACCAACTGGTAACTATTGCCGATAATACCCCGGTATCTATGAATATGTGGGGCTTTACTCCCGATTACTTTACCTACTCGGAAGAGTACTTCAAAGAGTTCCTTCCCGCTAACATGGACAACCTCAAGGCAGAGTTCTTCATCCCGTTGATGGTGAACAAGCTTATCGTTGAGAAAACTGCCCGTGTGCAGGTGCTCGATACCACCAGTAAATGGTTTGGCGTAACCTACGCCGAAGACCGTCCCGACGTGGTAGCCAAGATACAAACCCTGGTAGATGCCGGTGAATATCCTGCCAAGTTGTTCTAAGATCTTTTTTCTATATGTGAGGGTGCGTACTTTAACGCACCCTCATTTTTTTATGCTTTGGGCAAGTTTCATGCTTTGAAACAAAAAGTTTCAAGAGCGGAAACAAATAGTTTCATGCCCGGAAACCTTTTGTTCCATCCTTTGCAACTAACAGTTTCGCCTGTTGAAACTACTGGTTTTGCTCCTGAAACCGGCAGTTTTGCTCTTGAAACTACCGGTTTAGCTGCTGAACTGTTTGTTTCATCTGCTGAAACGAACTGAGCATAGCCTGCCACTAATGGCGAATCACCTCGGAAATGGCGAATGAATGGCGAATCAAAAAGTGATTCGCCATCGGTTATTTAGCAGATAATCAGTGCGGTAAGTGCGAAAAGATGGCGAATGGCGAATCAAATTCGTTTTTTTACTCATGGAGGGTGTTGGTGTAGATCACTGAATTATTATCGTGCATAAATCATACTATTTCTTCCGCTAAATCACTACCTTTGTATCCAAATTTATAAAATATACATCGACAGTGATTTCTGTAGAACAACTTAAAGTAGAATTCAATGCGACACCACTCTTCGACGAAGTGTCGTACATTATCAATAAGAAAGACCGCATAGCCCTGGTGGGCAAGAACGGTGCCGGCAAATCGACCATGCTCAAGATACTTGCCGGCATGCAAACTCCTACTTCGGGAACAGTAGCCGTACCACGCGATACCACCATCGGATACCTGCCGCAGGTAATGATATTGACGGATAACCGCACGGTGATGCAGGAAGCCGAACAGGCATTTGAACATATATTCGACCTGCAGGCCGACCTGGAACGCATGAACCGCGAACTTGCCGAACGTACCGATTACGAATCGGAAGAGTATCACAAACTCATCGACCGCTTTACGCACGAGAACGACCGCTTCCTGATGATGGGCGGTACCAACTTCCATGCCGAGATTGAACGTACGCTGATGGGCCTTGGCTTTGTGCGCGACGACTTTAACCGCTCTACCTCTGAGTTTAGCGGCGGCTGGCGTATGCGCATCGAGCTTGCCAAGCTCCTGCTGCGCCGTCCCGATGTTTTGCTGCTCGACGAGCCTACCAACCACCTCGACATCGAGAGTATTCAATGGTTGGAAACATTCCTCGCCACCCGTGCCAATGCCGTGGTGCTGGTGAGCCACGACCGCGCTTTCCTGAATAACGTAACCACCCGCACCATCGAGATAAGTTGCGGACAGATATATGATTACAAGGTGAAGTACGATGACTTTGTAGAGCTGCGCAAGGAACGGCGTGAACAGCAAATGCGGGCGTACGAGAATCAACAGAAACAGATACAGGACACGGAAGACTTTATTGAACGCTTCCGCTACAAAGCCACCAAGTCGGTACAGGTACAAAGCCGCATCAAGCAACTGGATAAGATAGAACGCATCGAGGTAGACGAGGAAGACAACTCGTCGCTGCGCCTCAAATTCCCGCCCGCCGCCCGTAGCGGTAGTTACCCGGTTATCTGCGAAGATACCCGCAAAGCATACGGAAAGCATGTGGTGTTTCACGATGTGAACCTCACCATCAACCGCGGTGAGAAGATAGCCTTTGTGGGTAAAAACGGCGAAGGTAAATCGACCCTCGTAAAATGTATCATGAACGAGATTGAGTACGACGGTAAGCTCACCATTGGTCACAATGTACAGATAGGCTACTTTGCCCAAAACCAGGCGCAGATGCTGGACGAGAGTCTGACGGTATTTGATACCATCGACCGTGTGGCAACGGGTGATGTGCGCTTGAAAATTCGTGATATACTGGGAGCCTTTATGTTTGGTGGCGAAGCATCGGATAAGAAAGTAAAGGTGCTTTCGGGCGGTGAACGTACCCGCCTTGCCATGATTAAGCTGTTGCTGGAGCCGGTAAACTTCCTCATCCTGGACGAACCTACCAATCACCTTGATATGCGTACCAAGGATGTGTTGAAAGATGCCATCCGCGCGTTCGACGGTACGGTAGTGGTGGTAAGTCACGACCGTGAGTTCCTGGACGGACTGGTAACCAAGGTGTACGAGTTTGGCAGCGGCGTGGTGCGTGAGCACATGGGTGGCATTTACGACTTCCTGCAAAAAAAGAAGATAGAGAGCCTGAACGAGCTGCAAAAAGGTCCCTCGTTATCGGTATCTCCCTCGGGAAATACCTCTGCCAAGCAGCCCGAAACAGCTCCTGCCTCGGAAAACAGACTCTCCTACGAAGCTCAAAAGGAACTCAACAAGAAGCTCAAGAAGCTGGAACGCATAGTAGCCGATTGTGAAGCAGAAATAGAACAAACCGAAGCTGCCATTGCCATTCTGGAACAACAGATGGCCACTCCCGAAGGTGCGGCGGATATGTCGCTGTACGAACGCCACCAAAAACTGAAACAGCAGTTGGACCGTGTGGTAGAACAGTGGGAAGAAGCCGTAATGGAGCTTGAAGAACATAAATTATGAGTTAATTGTTAATAATTCATTTATAAACTTCGAAGAAACGAAATGAAAAAGGTAACGTATGTATCATTTATCGCACTCTGCCTTATGACAACAGGATGCAAAGGCCCGAAGCAAGCTGAGCTTACATCGGGTATCGACCGGGCCAACCTGGACACTACCGCCCTTCCGGGGACAAGTTTTTATCAATATGCCTGTGGAGGCTGGATGGCAGCTCATCCGCTTACGGCTGAGTATGCGCGCTTCGGCTCGTTCGATATGTTGGCGGAGAACAACCGCAACCAATTGCGCGGTTTGATTGAAGAGCTGGCAAAGGGTCAACATGAAGCAGGCAGCGTAGCACAAAAAGTAGGCGACTTGTATAACATCGCCATGGATAGCGTGAAGCTGAATGCCGATGGCGCAGCTCCCATCCAGGAAGAATTGCAGGAAATTGCAGCCTTGAAAGACCGCACAGAGATTTATGCATTGGTAGCTCGTATGCAGCAGAACGGTATATCGCCTTTCTTTCATGTATATGTAAGTGGCGACGATAAGAACAGCTCCATGAACGCGGTGCAAACCTATCAGGGTGGTTTGGGTATGTCGGAACGCGACTACTATTTGGAAAACGATGCCGATACCAAGAACATTCGTGACAAATATCAGGAACAGATTGCCAAAATGTTTGCGTTGGCAGGCTTTGATGAGGCTACCTCGCAAAAGGCGGTGAAGTCGGTAATGGATGTAGAGAACCGTTTGGCAAAGGCTGCACGTACACAGATTGAATTGCGCGACCCGCATGCCAACTACAATAAAATGACGGCAGAGGAATTGAAGAAAGAGTTTGCTCCGTTTGATTGGAGTGCCTTCTTTACCACGGCCGGATTTGGCGATGTGAAGGAAGTAATTATCGGTCAGCCGGGTGCCATGAAAGAAGTAGCGGCGGTTATCAATACCATGCCGTTAGACGACTTGAAGTTGTACCTGCAATGGAACGTGATTAACTCGTCGGCTTCTTGTTTGAGTGATGCTATTTCGGCACAGGACTTTGAATTCTACGGTAAAACCCTGTCGGGAAAGAAGGAACAGCAACCGCGTTGGAAGCGTGCCGTACGTGCCGTTGACGGTTCGTTGGGCGAAGCAGTAGGGCAGATGTATGTAGAGAAGTACTTCCCCGCAGCTGCTAAAGAACGTATGTTGACATTGGTAAAGAACCTGCAAACATCGTTGGGCGAACGCATCGACAAACTGGAATGGATGAGCGATGCTACCAAAGTAAAAGCGCACGAGAAGCTGGCTACCTTCCATGTGAAGATTGGTTATCCGGATAAGTGGAAAGATTACAGCTCGCTGGAAATCAAGAACGATTCGTATTGGGCCAATATGAAACGTGCCAGCCAATGGGAATACAAAGAAATGGTGGCCAAAGCCGGCAAACCGGTAGATAAGGACGAGTGGTTAATGACTCCGCAAACGGTGAATGCATATTACCAGCCTACTACCAACGAAATCTGCTTCCCGGCAGGTATCCTGCAATATCCGTTCTTCGATATGAATGCCGACGATGCCTTTAACTACGGTGCTATCGGGGTGGTTATCGGTCACGAAATGACACACGGATTCGACGACCAAGGTCGTAAGTACGACAAGGACGGTAACCTGAAAGACTGGTGGACGGAAGAAGATTCCAAAAAATTTGACGAACGCGCTACCGTCATGGCAAACTTCTTTGATAGCATCCTGGTAGCTCCGGGCGTACATGCTAATGGTAAGTACACATTGGGCGAAAACATTGCCGACCACGGTGGTTTGCAGGTTTCGTTCCAGGCATTTAAGAATGCTACAGCCGCTGCTCCTTTAGCCGATAAAGATGGCTTTACGGCCGATCAGCGTTTCTTCCTGGCTTATGCCAATGTATGGGCAGGTAACATCCGTCCGGAAGAATTGTTGAGACTAACCAAGCTGGATGTACACTCGTTGGGTAAATGGCGTGTTGACGGTGCGCTTCCGCACATCGCTAACTGGTACCAGGCTTTTGGTATTACCGAAAGCGATCCGTTGTTTGTTCCGGTAGAGAAACGTGTTTCTATCTGGTAATCCGGTAAGAATATAGAATATACAGAAAGAGGCTGTCGGTTGATGAACTGACAGCCTCTTTTGTATTAGGGCGTTACGCGGAACGTGCTTGTTCCGTAAATAGGGGTACCGCTTCGGGTAAACCCTTCGACCGTTATCTTGTACTCACCGCTTAAATCGGACGTGTAGAACTGCAAGCTGTTGGTTGCCGGCAATTGCTCGGCATGCGGATACCAGTACAGCGTGTGACGATAGTCGGGTTGCAGGGATGAGCGTGCTTGGCTGTCGGGATACTCGGGGGCGGTGAAGGTTGCCGGCAAACCGGGGAAGTCATAAGCAACAAGCTGCGCATCTGCATTTAGTTGGATAGACGAGAGGTTTTCGCGGTGGCTTACAAATGACACCATGCACTCGTACAACTCGCCGCCAAAGTAGTACTTGCCATCGTATATCTTGATGTAGCGAATGTTACGCGGGTTGTAGTTGAGAATGTCTTCGTGGTTGCGGATGGGAATACCGTCTAATAACAAGAGGCAACTGGTGGTGTTAAACCGGTTCTCGGCGGGCATCAGCACCCGGATATGCGGTTTGCCATTGTGACGGCGTACCACGAGGTAGCCTATAAACTCAATGATGGTTTCCCGCAAGGTACTGAAACGGGTGTACTGGTCCAGGTCATACACAATAGGGTCCCGGAACAGGTAGTACTCTTGCAAAGGTATATGCCGGTGCAGGGAGTCAATACCCATAATCTGTTTTAACTGAACGCCCACGAAGCGGTCCATCAGGCAACTGTCTTCGGCTTGTATTTGCAAGGTGGGAAGTTCTTTGGGGAGTGCTTCGGCAAAGGGCGAAACGATATCCATGTTATAGGTGTTGCCGTCATGCGACACTACAGAAGTTACCACTTCTTGCGGACCGTATAAACCATCGGTATAAAATAAGGTGAGTCCCTCGGGTGTAGACTGTCCGTGTATGTAGTGAATATCGTTGCCCACAAAGCCGATACCTGCCGAATAGGTGGCATCTTCGATGGGTGCGTTTGCCGGGTTCTTACCCAATACAATGTGTCCTTCATACTCGGGTTGCCACTTCCATTGGGTGACGGGCGAAGCATTACCTATTTGGCGAAGCCAGGTTCTGGTATCTACTTGCGGAACGGCAGGTTTGCGGTCGTTACGTGTCACGCTAACTACCACACTGGCAGCATCGGCAGGAATGCCTTTCAGGGAAAGGGATACCCGGCTGCGTTGGGCGTATTGGCTGCGGTCGGTACTTACCTGTATGTTGGAGGCAAGCGGGGCAGGAGCGGTTTGAATGCTATCGGCATCCATCAGGCGCATGCGGTCGGACTCTGACGGGCGCGCCAGGTTTACAATGGCTAATTGTCGCTTAAAAGCTACTTCGTTACCTTCGTTACGCATGTAGCGGGTGTAGGCATTGAGCTGGTATATGCCCGAAGGAAGAGTAACGGGAAGGGTGAGTTTGCCCACTCCGCATCCGTTTTCTAATTGCAATTTGTGTTGCACCCAGGGCTTTTCCAGGTCGCAAATCTCCACATACCCCACCTTGCTGAAGGTAGAAGTGCGTAATTGGGTATCGGTGGTCACGAACTTCACCCATACATCTTCTCCTGCTACGTAGCAGTCTTTGTCGGTGTGAACATACACACGCTCGTTCCAACTATCCTGAGCTTGTGCCGGGATGCAGAACAAAAGTAGTAAGAGGGTTTTATATATCTGTTTCATGGTGTACAATGTTATTGGTGATTGTTAGGCCAGAAGTCGGGTTTTGTTTTGGAACCTCCCCGCATGCGGCAGTCGGTGCAACTCTCGCTGCTCCAGTCATCGGGTGACAGGGCGGGGTCTTCTGTATAAGTGCATGGACGGAGCCCCATGAAATAAATATCGAAATAACTCAATCCATCCTTTAATAAGCTACTGATACTGTCTCTACTGACTAATGAACAGCCTCCTGTACTGGGCTTTCTTTGGATATAGCTTCGCGGTACATACAGGCGATAGGAAGTTGCGTTGTGTGCCACTTCGATATACCCAATTACGCGCTTGCCGGGGTTGGTGATGCAATTAATATTACCTTCAATTTTAGAGGGCTGCGGAGTAAACAGACCGCCCATGCCTTCGTTACCTTTGGATAAGTCCAGGTAATATTCGTATCCGGCCTTGCTAAGCGATATTTGATGAACAAGTACGCTGTAGAGTATAGAGAAACGGTCGTCTTGCGCTTCGTGTGTGTACAAGGAGTGATTAACGATGCGGTTCTCAACCTGTTTGGCCGTAGTGGCTACCAGAATCTCAGAGCCGGTATTCTTCTTCCAGCAATAATAGTAGGGTGCCGGACGGTCGAGGTAGAATTTCTTATTGAGTGGGTCAAAGAAAACTTCGGTTTGGTATTGGGCGCTAATTTCCCAGTCTTCCTTATACCCCCAAAGAAAATAAGAGTATCCCGATTTGTCCTCGTGTGTGGATACCCGGATGCTGACATCGGCGTATTCGCCGGGTTGGTTCCAGGATACACTGTCAATGGCGGGAGTATGCAGCGGACGCGAGAGTTCCGATTGGTATGTTTCGCCGTCATATTCAAACTCGATACCGTAGGAAACCTGTTCGTCTAAGGTGCCAATGGCAAGCTGGTGTACTCCTTGTCCTAAGTAGGCGGCCAGCGGACTGCGATAGCCGTTACTGCCTATCAGGGTAAGTTTTACCTGCACATTGTCATAACCGGAAGGAGGCCTTACCTCATCCAGCGAGAAACTCTTGCTGAAATAGAAATTCATTACGGAGTCGCCAATGATATTACCCTCTACCACCAGGATGTCGGTGTTTCCGGAGGGCAGTTGGGCGTTAAACTCGGAAATACAGGCTCCGGTAAGTAACGTAATGAGAACGTATAAAAGTATTTTATGCTTCTTCATGTCAAAATCTTATATTATAGGTTACAAAAGGTATCGGAGCACCGAAGATAGACATTTGGTAGCCTTTTATTTGGCCTTTCTCTGATACGTAATAGATGGAATATACATTTTTCCGCGCAGTAACGTTGTACACACCGATGGAAATAGAACTATGCGTAAGCAAGGTCAACTTGTGGCTCGGTTCGATGTTGAACGAAATATCGGTACGGAAATAATCGGGTATACGGTACGAGTTACGATCCATATAATATACGCGCATGGCTTGTGCATTACGGTCGTAATATTGTCCGGCAGGTACGGTAACCGGGCGTCCGGTACTGTAATCCAGGTTGACAGATACACTGTATCGTTGGGTAAACTTGTAGTTTCCAACGAATTTGAAGTCGTGTGGCTTGTCATACTCAGTAGGGTACCAATTACCGTCGTTAACCGGGTTGCTGATGAGCTTGTCGCTTTGGCGAAGGAAGGTACGTGAGTAAGTGTAGTTCATCCAACCGTTCAGCTTACCGGTGGTTTTCTTGATGGAGAACTCTATGCCATAAGCATACCCTTCTGTGGTGATTACATCGGTCTCAATGTGGTGGTTCATCAGCAGCGTAGCCTTGCTGCGGTAGTCCAGATAGTCGTTCATCCGTTTGTAGTAGCCCTCTAAGGAGTATTCCCACATATCCGAAGGCGAATTCAGGTAGATACCACCCGCCAATTGCCATCCACGTTGAGGCTTGATGTTGTAGTCGCTTAACTTCCAGGTATCGGTAGGCGACATAATAGCCGTGTTAGACATCTTATGAATGTATTGTTGCATGGTGTTGAAACCGGCTTTTACCGACAGGTTGTTATTGAGCACATAACGGGCCGAAAGACGGAGCTCCGGTCCGTGGTATGTTTTCAGGATGTTGCCGGCTCCCACCTGTACGGTGTCGGCAATGGTTGTCTCAAATGGCAATGATCCGTCTTGGTATTTGAAATACTGGCGCGGACCCAGTGCGTTGAATACGGAGTAACGCAGTCCGGCATTGAGCGACAGGTCGGGAGTTATTTCCCACTCGTCGCCTACGTAAAAGGCTGTTTCCAACGCCTTGTCTTTTTGCAAAGCATCGTACCTAACTAATGATTCGCTGCCAACCGGTTTGTATATGCCCGAGTTGATGTTGTACAACATGGATTTGAAACCAAAATCAAACTTATGCTTTTCGTGCGGCGTATATACAAAGTCGGCCTTTACGAAAAATTGATTGATGTCAAACGAGAGATTGAAGGCAGTAGCCGGTTCCACCGTTTCGGTATTGGAGTAGTCATAGTGATCGGCTCCGGCCGAGAAGTATCCTACTAATTTGTCATTGAGTACGCTGCGCAATTTAACGGAACCGTTGAAGTTGGTATAACCATACTTCTCATTTTCGTTGAAAGAGAAACGGTCGTGACTGTAATACCCGTAAACGTTCAGGTTGTTTTTATCGTTCAAACGATGTGAGTACACCAGTCCGAGGTCGTAGAACCCAGCCTTTCCGTCATTGTATCCGCTTTTCTTTGGAAGTGTTTTCAAAATCCAGTCGGAATAGGTAGTACGGCCGCTTAACAGGAGTGACGAACGTTCCTTGATAATGGGAATCTCCAGGTTGAGTTTGCTGGTAACCAAACCAATCCCTGCCGAACCGGTAAATTTCTCTTTGTTTGCTTCTTTTCCGATAATATCGAGTACCGAAGAAATACGTCCGCCGTAGCGGGAAGGGATACTGCTCTTGTATATCTCGGCTTCCTTCACCATATCCGAGCTAAAGGCGGCGAAGAACCCGAACAGGTGGTTGGGGTTGTAGATGGTACCATCATTCAGCAGAATAAGGTTTTGGTCGGTAGCACCACCGCGTACGTTGAATCCTGAAGAGGCCTCGCCCACGGTTTTTACACCCGGCAAAGCCTGGATGGCTTTCAATACGTCTACTTCACCCAAAGCCATCGGGATGTTCTTGATTTTGGCTATCTGGAGTTTCTCCATACCAATCTGAGTACCTTTCACGTTTTGTATTCTTCCTGAAGTAACAGAAACCTCATCAAGCATGTGCGATTCTTCTTCAATCTCAATTTGCAGCTTGCCGTTGCCGTACATCATCAATTGTCGGCGGGTATTCTTGATGCTCAATCCGCTAATATCCAATTGCACCCGGCCATAGGGAAGGGTGATGCTGAAGTTGCCGTTCTTGTCGGTGGCAACAGCGGTCCAGGGACTTTTTACCGAAAGGTTAACACCGGGGAGGGGCTCGCCCGTCTTAAAATCGGTAAGCTGTCCGGTTAGCTCTACCCGGTCGGGCTTTGGCTTGGCGTACGGGTCGCCAATGGTGTATACTTTGTTCTCAGAGGTGGCTTTCTCATTGACTCCTGCCTGCAAGTTGAAAATGTTTTCACCATGCTCAGTTTGTTTTTGGTAGGTAAGTGCCGAATGGAATTCGGTTACTAATGAAGTACCTTTCAAAATGAAGATGTCCTTGTGATACACGGATACCTGATACGCAGTATGCGCAAGTGCCTGTCTCAACATCTGTTCAAGAGGTAGTCCTGCCGGAGGAGCCGGTACATTGAATGTTTGGGTGACACTTGAATACACCCGGTATTCGCTCTGTTGGCGGGCTATCCGGATTAATTGCTCAATAGAGATACTATCGGTTTGGATAACAGAGAATTGCCGGGCGGTAGCCTCTTGAGGCAGTAAGCACCATAGGAGCGCTGCCAGGGTAGTGTATAGTAGTTTTCTCATGGATTCGTTGATTTACGGAGGGTTTCTTCGCAAAAAGCAGCTAATCGAATCAAGGTATATTCCTTATACTCAATTGTAGTTCCCTTTGAGTAGTACTCCTGAGTTCTGCCTGACTTCTCACACTCTTTGATTTGCTTCTTCAAGGATGGGAAAATTTTGTAGAACGAACGCTTATTTCTTACCGGATAATAGGCATTGTTATATACTATATAATATTTAATGCTTTCATTGAAGTACTTTTGTATCCTATCGGTAGGAGACATTAATTGAAAATACCTCCGGCAAAATAGCTGAACCTTGCTTCCGTCCGAGAGCAAGATATAGTAACCGGCGTTTAGTCCGCTCTCTGCAGGCGGGTTATTCCATGTCAGCTCTTTCCCGTGTACCCGTATCCGTTTAATGTGCGCCGGATTAATCACAACACCGTGGCGGTTTTGCGGGGTAAGTGCAATTAGCTGATCCTTGTGCAAATCAATCTTCATTTGAAGCTTGGGGTAATGAGCATTCTGGAAGAGAATTTCACCGGTAGCATATTCATCCGATACAAAATAAGGATGGTTGGAGTACTGAAAGGTGCTGTAGATTGTACCAATTTCTCCGCTGTAGGCTATGGCATAATCGCCGGCATAATCGAAGTATTTTTTGATGGTTGACTCCTGGGCTTGTGCGGTTGAAGGGATTAAAAAACCTATTCCTCCGGCAAGAATTCCCCACTTTATCCAACTGTGTATTTTCATGTGTTATGTATTTTGTAAGAAAGAGTTTCCAAATATAAGCATTAAAACGAAAAAGAGAAACCTTTTTTGTTATTTTGCTATTATTTATTACGTGCAGTAAACTATTATTCGTAACTTTGCCAACCAAATATAAAAATGCGATTAAATGTCTGATTCTAAAAAAATAAAAACCGCATTAGTCTCGGTTTACCATAAAGAAGGCTTGGACGAAATCATTACCAAGCTGCATCAAGAAGGAGTGGAATTCCTCTCAACCGGTGGAACCCGTCAGTTTATTGAATCTTTGGGGTATCCCTGTAAAGCCGTGGAAGACCTGACAAGCTACCCGTCAATCTTGGGTGGCCGTGTAAAAACGCTGCATCCCAAAGTGTTCGGAGGTATCTTGTGTCGTCGTAATCTGGAACAGGATATACAGCAAATTGAAAAATATGAAATCCCCGAAATCGATTTGGTTATCGTCGATTTATATCCTTTTGAAGCAACGGTGGCTTCAGGTGCCGAAGAGGCATCGATTATTGAAAAAATTGATATAGGTGGTATTTCATTGATTCGTGCTGCTGCCAAGAACTTCAACGATGTGGTTATTGTGGCTTCGCAAGCTCAATACAAGCCACTGCTCGATATGATTATGGAGCACGGTGCTACTTCTTCGTTGGAAGAGCGTCGTTGGATGGCTAAGGAAGCCTTTGCCGTATCTTCTCATTACGATTCGGCTATTTTTAATTATTTCGATGGTGAAGATGGCTCGGCGTTCCGTAGCTCGGCTAACGATCAGAAACCTTTGCGTTACGGTGAGAATCCGCATCAAAAGGGATACTTCTATGGTAACCTGGATGCTATGTTCGACCAGATTCACGGAAAAGAAATCTCTTATAACAACCTGTTGGATATCAATGCGGCAGTGGAACTTATCGACGAATTCGAGGAAGTAACGTTTGCTGTCCTGAAACACAACAATGCGTGTGGCCTGGCTTCACGTCCGGTACTGTTGGATGCCTGGAAAGCTGCATTGGCAGGCGATCCGGTTTCAGCTTTCGGTGGCGTATTGGTAACCAATGCTGTGATAGATAAAGAAACAGCCGAGGCTGTTAATGATATTTTCTTCGAAGTAATTATTGCTCCCGATTATGACGTGGACGCGTTGGAAATTCTGGGACAAAAGAAGAACCGTATTATCTTGGTGCGCAAGGAGGCTAAACTGCCGAAGAAGCAATTCCGTTCCTTGCTGAACGGCGTGCTGGCACAGGAAAGAGACCTGAGCATTGAAACTCCGGCCGATTTGAAGAATGTCACTGATAAGGCACCGACTGCCGAAGAAGTGGAAGATATGTTGTTTGCCAACAAAATTGTGAAGAACAGCAAGTCGAATGCCATTGTGTTGGCAAAAGGTAAGCAACTGCTGGCGAGTGGCGTGGGGCAAACTTCACGCGTGGATGCACTGAAACAGGCTATCGAAAAGGCAAAATCATTTGGATTCGATTTACAGGGGTCCGTGATGGCTTCGGATGCTTTCTTCCCGTTCCCCGATTGTGTAGAGATTGCCGGTAACGAAGGAGTTACTGCTGTAATCCAACCGGGTGGGTCGGTGAAAGACCAACTTACATTTGACTATTGCAATGAACATAACATTGCCATGGTAACTACAGGAATTCGTCACTTTAAACATTAATATTCAACTATGGGATTATTCTCTTTTACGCAAGAAATTGCGATGGACTTGGGAACGGCCAATACGATTATCATTTCGGCTGGTAAAGTGGTGGTAGATGAGCCCTCGGTAGTAGCATTGGACCGCCGTACTGACAAAATGATTGCAGTGGGTGAGAAAGCCAAGTTGATGCACGAAAAGACTCACGAAAATATACGTACCATCCGTCCGTTGCGCGATGGTGTGATTGCCGACTTCTATGCTTGCGAGCAGATGATTCGCGGGTTTATCAAACAGGTGAATAACCGGAATCGCTTGTTCTCTCCCTCCCTCCGTATGGTTATCGGGGTTCCTTCGGGAAGTACGGAAGTAGAACTTCGTGCGGTACGTGACTCGGCTGAACATGCCGGTGGACGTGACGTGTATTTGATTTTTGAACCGATGGCTGCTGCTATTGGTATCGGTATCGATGTGGAAGCTCCCGAAGGCAATATGATTGTTGATATAGGTGGTGGTTCTACCGAAATTGCAGTGATTTCATTAGGTGGTATCGTATCGAATAACTCGATTCGTATTGCCGGTGACGACCTGACTGCCGACATTCAGGAATACATGAGCCGCCAGCACAATGTGAAAGTGAGCGAACGTATGGCCGAACGTATCAAGATTAATGCGGGTGCGGCACTTACCGACTTGGGCGATGATGCTCCCGATGATTATATTGTGCATGGTCCTAACCGTATCACTGCACTTCCTATGGAGGTGCCGGTATGTTACCAGGAAGTAGCACACTGTTTGGAGAAGTCAATTTCCAAAATTGAAACAGCTATTTTAAGTGCCCTGGAAAATACGCCCCCTGAATTGTATGCCGATATTGTACATAACGGCATTTACCTGGCGGGTGGTGGCGCCTTGTTGCGCGGACTCGACAAGCGTTTGACTGACAAGATTAATATTCCGTTCCACATTGCGGAAGATCCGCTTCACGCTGTAGCGAAAGGAACCGGAATAGCTTTGAAAAATGTCGACCGTTTCTCATTCCTGATGAGATAGCGGCATAGCCAACTATCATGCGGAGTTTACTGAATTTTTTATGGAAATACAATTACTGGTTCCTCTTTATTCTTTTAGAGGTAACCAGTTTTGTTTTGTTGTTCCGGTTCAATCACTACCAAAATAGTGTGTACTTTACCTCGGCCAATGTTTTGGTGGGTAAGGTTTATGAAGTGTCGGGCAACATCTCTTCGTACTTTCATTTGAAGTCGGTAAACGAAGACTTGTTAGACAGGAATATGGCTCTTGAGCAACAAGTAGCCAATCTGGAACAAGCTTTATTGGATCGTAATGTCGATTCGGTAACGGTAGCCAGCCTGCGCAACCTGCCGCAGGATGACTATCAAGTATTTAAAGCCCGGGTGATTAATAACAGCCTGAATCTGGCCGATAACTACATTACATTAGACAAAGGAACCTCTGCGGGCATTCAATCGGAAATGGCCGTGGTAGATGGTAATGGAGTGGTGGGCATTGTGTACGAGGCTTCGTCCTCGTATGCGTTGGTTATCCCGATACTGAACAGCAAGTCGAGCATTAGTTGCAAAATTGTGGGAAGTGAATATTTTGGTTATCTGAAGTGGGAACCGGGAGCACCGCGTTATGCTTACCTGAGAGATTTGCCCCGCCATGCAGAGTTTGCTTTGGGCGATACGGTGGTAACGAGTGGTTATTCAGCTGTGTTCCCCGAAGGAATCATGGTAGGTACGGTAGATGATATGCGCGACTCGAACGATGGACTTTCTTACTTGTTGAAGGTGAAGTTGGCTACCGATTTTGGAAAGCTAAGTGATGTGCGCGTACTGGCCCGGAAGGGACACGACGAGCAGAAGGCGTTGGAACAAATGGTGGTAAAGAAGCAATGATAGTAAACTATTTACATAAGTTAGGGTGGTTTGTGGGGCTGGTACTTCTTCAAGTGCTCATTCTGAATCATATCCACATTCTGGGATATGCTACTCCTTTCTTATATATCTACCTGATACTGAAATTCGAGACCGGCACCTCCCGGAATGAATTGATGGTATGGGCTTTCTTCTTGGGACTGACGATTGATACGTTTGCCAGTACGCCTGGAATGAATGCTGCCTCGACAGTAGCTTTGGCTTTCTTGCGCCCCTGGATTCTCCGTATGTTTACTCCCCGTGAATTATTAGATAACATTGTACCTTCGTTCGACTCATTGGGAGCAGGCAACTTCTTGAAATATATACTGGTGGCTGTATTGGTACACCATGCAATGTTGATTTCTATAGAATATTTTTCGTTTGTACCTTTTTTGCTTTTAGGGCTGAGGGTATTATGCTGTACGCTATTCTCGATTGTTTGTATATTGGCTGTTGAAGGAATAAGAAGATAAGATGGCAAGGGATTACGAATTTGAGCGGCGCCGTTTTGTCATAGGTGGAATGGTGGTCTTGGTTGTCCTGATTTATCTGGTGCGGTTATTTACGCTGCAGATTATGTCGGACGATTACAAGAAGAATGCCGACAGCAATGCTTTCCTGAATAAAATACAATACCCTTCTCGTGGCGCCATGTACGACCGCACAGGCAAGCTCCTGGTATTTAACCAACCGGCGTATGATATCACGATTGTACCGCGTGAAGTGGTTGATTTGGATACGTTAGACTTGTGCCAAACGCTGAATATTACCCGTGCCCAGTTCCTGCGGATTATGAGTGACATGAAGGATCGTTACCGTAATCCGGGCTACTCCCGTTATACCAATCAACTGTTTATGTCGCAACTCTCTGCCGAGGAGTGTGGAGTGTTTCAGGAGAAACTCTTTAAGTTTCCGGGCTTCTATATTCAGCGACGTACCATCCGTCAATACAACTACAATGCTGCCGCTCATGCTTTGGGCGATATTGGTGAAGTGTCAATGAAAGACATTGAGGCCGATGATTACTACATCCGGGGCGACTATGTGGGTAAGCAGGGTGTAGAGAAATCGTACGAGCAATACCTGCGTGGCGAGAAAGGGGTGGAAGTGTTATTGCGGGATGCACACGGGCGCATACAGGGCAACTACATGGATGGCAAGTTAGATAAGAAACCTATTCCGGGTAAAAATCTGACCTTGAGTCTGGATATTGACCTGCAACTATTGGGCGAGCGGTTGCTGCAAAATAAAATCGGAAGTATTGTAGCCATTGAACCTGAAACGGGAGAAATCCTGTGCATGGTCTCTACACCTACGTACGACCCTCGCCTGATGATTGGCAGGCAGCGTGGTAAGAATCACCTGATGTTGCAACGAGACCCGATGAAGCCCTTGCTCAATCGTGCCATGATGGGTACCTATCCGCCGGGCTCTACATTCAAGACTGCCCAGGCGTTGACATATCTGCAGGAAGATGTTATTCAACCTTCTACCTCGTATCCCTGTTCGCACGGGTTTAACTACGGAAGTTTGCACGTAGGTTGCCATGCCCATCCGGCACCCCTGCCACTTATTCCGGCTATTGCCACTTCCTGCAACTCCTATTTCTGTTGGGGACTGTTCCGTATGTTCGGCGACCGCAAATACGGCTCGTCCCAAAAGGCTATCACGGTATGGAAGGATCACATGGTTTCGCAGGGTTTCGGATATAAACTGGGCGTGGATCTTCCGGGAGAGAAACGCGGTTTGATACCGAATGCCGAGTACTACGACAAACCTTACAAGGGGCGTTGGAACGGACTAACCGTTATCAGTATTGCCATCGGACAGGGCGAAATTCTGGCTACTCCTTTGCAGATTGCCAACTTGGCGGCTACCATTGCCAACCGGGGGTATTATGTAGCTCCGCATATCGTAAAGAATATCCAGGATACAGAGATGGATAGTTTGTATCGTACCCGCCACTATACTACCATTGAACGCAGGCATTACGAAGAAATTGTAACCGGCATGCGGGCAGCTGTCACAGGGGGTACCTGCCGCTCGGGAGCTATACCGAATATTGAAGTGTGCGGTAAAACGGGTACGGCGCAGAACCGTGGGCACGACCACTCGGTGTTTATGGGCTTTGCTCCCATGAATAATCCCAAGATAGCCATTTTGGTATATGTTGAAAATGGTGGTTGGGGAGCTACGTACGGGGTGCCAATAGGCTCCATGATGATGGAACAGTACTTGAACGGCAAGCTTTCGCCTGCCAGTGAAGCGAAAGCCGAAGAATTTAGTAACAGGGTTATATCGTATGGTTACCAGGAACGTTAGTCTTGTAAAATCGTTAGATTGGGTAACGATTCTTATCTACCTGCTGTTGGTTATCGGCGGATGGTTCAGCGTGTGCGGGGCCAGCTATGAGTTTGGTAGCCAGGAGTTTCTGGATTTCTCTACCCGCTCGGGTAAGCAATTTATATGGATTATTTGTTCGTTCGGATTGGGATTCCTGTTACTGATGCTGGAAGACCGCATGTACGATATGTTCTCGTACCTTATTTATATAGGTATGATACTCTTGCTTATTGTCACCATCTTTATAGCCCCCGATGTAAAAGGGTCGCGTTCCTGGTTGCAAATGGGACCGGTTAGTTTGCAACCTGCCGAGTTTGCCAAGTTTGCCACAGCACTGGTGTTGGCCAAGTTTATGAACGGCTACGGCTTTACCATCAAGAAATGGCAGAATGTAATGGTGTTAGGCGTACTCATTCTGCTTCCCATGCTGCTCATTATTCTTCAGAAAGAGACAGGGTCGGCTTTGGTATACCTGGCTTTCTTCCTGATGCTCTACCGGGAGGGTATGCCGGGCGCTATTCTTTTTGCCGGGTTTAGTGCCGTGGTGTATTTTGTGGTAGGTATCCGTTTTGGCGATGTACTGATGGCGGGTACCCCGACTTCCGTAGGCGAGTTTGCCGTGCTGTGCATGATAATACTGTTTGCTTCGGGCATGGTATGGGTATATACCGGCAAAGGGGCTCCTGTGCGTAATATGATACTGGTTGGCTTGGCAGGCACATTGATAACCGTTCTGATTGCTGAATACGTGGTGCCTTTTAATATGAATTGGGTTTTGTTGGGACTTGTTTCGTTGATGGCTGTCTACCTGCTCTATTTGTGGTTGCGTGAGCGGCAATATTCCTTCTTGTTGATAGCACTGTTCTCCGTAGTTTCTGTTGCTTTTCTGTACTCCAGTGATTACTTCTTTGACAAGGTACTTGAACCACACCAACAAACGCGTATCCGGGTATTATTGGGTATGGAAGAGGATTTGGCAGGTGCGGGATACAATGTAAACCAGTCGAAAATTGCCATCGGTTCGGGTGGACTCACAGGTAAAGGATTCCTGAACGGCACGCAAACCAAGCTGAAGTATGTGCCCGAGCAAGATACCGATTTCATTTTCTGCACGGTAGGAGAGGAGCAGGGCTTTGTGGGTTCGGCAGCCGTTCTTATTGGC
Source organism: Bacteroides sp. (assembly GCA_031554285.1). Taxonomy (GTDB): domain Bacteria; phylum Bacteroidota; class Bacteroidia; order Bacteroidales; family Bacteroidaceae; genus Bacteroides. The sequence continues at coordinate 4,928 of JAVBVL010000035.1, read as the reverse complement.
TTCAGCCTGTTGATATTCCGCCTGATTCATTTGGCAGAGCGGCAGCCGACAGTCTTTGGACGGGTGTATGGCTATTCGGTGGTAAGCATCTTCTTTTTCCACTTGTTTATTAATATCGGTATGGTATTGGGACTCACGCCGGTTATTGGTATTCCCTTGCCGTTCTTTAGCTACGGTGGTTCCTCGCTATGGGGCTTCACCATTCTGCTGTTTATCTTCTTACGGATTGATGCCGGACGAATGCGGCAGATGAGGTAGTGTATTGTTATTTCCCGATGCGGATTCCGATATCCGATAATCCGATTAGTTTATCATCTTTCATACCTTGCATAACCTGCACTGCGTAAGTGCCGGGGTGTTGTACGTGCGTACTACCGAACGGTACCGACGATTGATACAGATTTCCTTGTCCGGTTCCTGTCCATTTATCGTCCTGGTCGGCCAATACAAACTTGAGTGTGTCGGTATGCCATACAGTCGAATCTTTCAGGTTGTTGCGAACAAACAGGTACAGCTCACGATAGGCAAAGTTATTCTGATTACGCACCTCTGCATACAGTTGCAGGGGTATCAATGAGTCGGTTACAGGAACCTGAAAACAGAGTGTATCACCCTTTGCCCATCCGTCGGCAGCGACGGACTGGAAAGAGTGATACACCGTGTGCTCTATGCAGGCGCTCAGCCCCAAGAGTGTACCTATCAAGAAACTAATCCTGCTTAGGTTTTTCATCTTCGTGGCGGCGTTCCGGGTTGTTGTTACGTGGACGGTCATTGCGCGGCTGCGGACGTTCCGGACGTCTTTCCGGACGTTCTTGTCTCTCAGACCGTTCTTGTCTCTCCGGGCGTGCATGGCGGGGTTGTCCGTTGCCTGGTTGCTGCCCGTTGCCTTGCGGACGGTTATTCTGGTGGCGCGGCTGCCCGTTTTGTTGCGGACGTTCCGGGCGTTGTCCATGGTTATTGTTGGGGCGTTCACCACCCTCGGTACGCATGGAATCGTTTCTTCTCTTCTTTTTTCCGTTTCCACCACCGTTTCGGTTGTCCTTGCGGTTGCGGTCAAAGCGGGTGAGGCTTTCCTGTTCTACCAAATCTACCGGCTTGTTATTTTCTACCTTGTGATGTTCTTCCAACAGGCTATCAGGCTTCATGCCTTTCTTGTTCATCGAGATAACCTCAAAAGCACGTTTGCCGCTGATGGTAACCAGGTTGGCGGGTATGCCTTTGGCAGTAGAGTACGATACCTGGTTGCTGAGAATATCCGCTTTGAAGAAGAAGAACGTTCCGTCCTTGGTTTCCAGTTCTATTTCGCGTGAAGGCAGTCGTTTTTGTGCTTCCACGTAGCAGTCTACCTCGTAGTTGAGGCAGCATTTCAGTTTGGCACACTGTCCGGCTAACTTCTGCGGATTCAGGGAGATGTCCTGAAAGCGGGCAGCACTGGTAGAAACCGAGATAAAGCTCGTCATCCAGGTAGCGCAACACAATTCACGGCCACACGGACCAATACCGCCAATGCGGCCGGCTTCCTGACGGGCTCCGATTTGCTTCATCTCGATACGTACGCGAAAAGCCTCGGCCAATACCTTGATTAACTGGCGGAAGTCTACCCGTTCGTCGGCAATGTAGTAAAAGATAGCCTTGTTGCCGTCGCCTTGGTATTCCACGTCGCCAATCTTCATATTGAGGGCCAGGTCGAGTGCAATCTGGCGGGCGCGAATCATGGTAGCATGCTCTTTGCCTTTGGCCTCTTCATACTTCTCCATGTCTACCGGTTTGGCTTTGCGGTACACCCGCTTCACTTCGGCATCCTGCTTGAAGTTGGCTTTTCTCATTTGCAGCGGAACCAGGCGACCGGTTAGTGTTACCACACCAATATCGTGTCCGGGGCTTGCTTCTACGGCTACCACGTCTCCTTTATCCAGCTTGATTTTATTGCTGTTCTTAAAATATCCCTTGCGGGTATTTTTGAACTGCACTTCTACCATGTCACTTTCGTCTGCGTTGCCTGGAATATCGGCCAACCAGTCGTACGTGTTCAGTTTGTTATCTTGCCGGGAGCAACCTTTGCAACAAAGTCCGTTGCTTCCATTATGCAGTTTGAATTCCATATATGGGTTCGTTTTTCAAAGTTATTATATATTAAGTCATTGCTTCAACAGTACAATCATCTTCAACGCAAAGTCGAAGAATACCATTTTGGCGTTGACGTTTTGTTCTATGTGTATTTGGGCTTCGCTGAGTTCGTCCATCAGTCCCATCACGTTGCGTTCGTTGATGAACGGGGCAAACTTTACGGCGAAGTTCTGCTCGTCGGGGGTCATGTAATTCAGTTCTCCGCGACGTAAATTGTAAATGAAGTTCTCGCGCACCATCCGTTGGCAATAGGAGAGGAGGCTCTTTTGCCGTTCACGTCCCAGCGCTGCCACCTGTTCACTCCACTGCTTCATCTCCCGTATCTTACGTTGGTAGGAGAGGCGCATCAGGCTTACAAACAAGTCGAAGAAGAGTTGGTTCTCTTCATTGAAGTGGATGGTTTCGAGGGCTTTTATCAGGTTACCGTTAGCCATGTGTGCTATGTACGCGCTGTCGGTAGCCAGTATACCGTACTTGTTTTCCAGTGTACGGGCAATGCTTGCTTCGTCGATGGGACGTATGTTGATACGCTGCGTACGGCTCAATATGGTAGGAAGAATCAGATCAGGAGTTTCCGAAACCAGCAGGAACAACGTCTGTGCAGGCGGTTCTTCCAGCAGTTTCAGTAATTTGTTGGCACAGGGAAGTTGCATCTTTTCCGGTAACCAGATAAGAGTAACCTTGTATCCTCCCTCGCTCGACTTCAGACTGAGCTTCTTCGTAATCTCATCACTCTCTTTGGTGTAAATAACCGCTTGGGCATTCTCCGCATCCATCTCACTCAACCAATGATTCAGGTTGAAGTAACCACCGGAGAGTACCATCCGGCGCCATTCCACGATATAATCATCACACCGGGCTGTTTTTACCACGGGGAAGACGAAATGTACGTCGGGATGTACCAGCTTGTTCAGCTTTACGCACGACGGGCATACCCCGCAGGCATCCGCCTCGGTACGGTTGGTACAGCAAATGTATCGCGTATACGCCAAAGCCAGCGGGAAAGCACCTACCCCCTCACTGCCGCAAAACAGCTGAGCATGTGGTATACGCCCTTCATGCACGTCCTGTATGAGTCGTTGCTTGATATCTTCCTGCCCTATGACGTCTTTAAAATACATGGTTTTCTCAATAAATTTCTTTGGCTACTGCCTTGATACTATCTATTGCTCCAATGGAGTAGAAATGGATGCTGGGCACTCCGTGCGCCATGAGCTCCTTGCATTGGGCGATGCACCACTCGATACCCACCTGTTGCACTTCGGCATCGTTCTTGCAGTTCAGCACTGCTTTAGTTAGTTCTTCGGGTAAATCTATCTTGAATGTTTTGGGAAGCATGCTCAGTTGCGATACCCGCTTAAGCGGTTTAATACCCGGAATAATCGGGATGTTGATACCCTCTTCCCGGCAACGATCCACAAACTCAAAGTATTTTCGGTTGTCGTAGAACATCTGAGTAACAGCATATTCAGCACCGGCTTCTACTTTCTTTTTCAGCCAGTAGATGTCTGTATCGATGTTGGGAGCTTCTTCGTGTTTCTCCGGGTAGCAGGCTACTCCGTATGAGAAAGGAGAGTTGGTAACCTTCATTTCCGAACCATCCACAAAGATTCCCTTGTTGAAGTTATTGATTTGCTCCTGCAATTCGATGGCGTGGTAGTATCCATCTCCATCGGGGGTAAAAGTGGCTTCGTGTTTCGCCTTATCGCCGCGCAGTACAAGCAAGTCGGTAATGCCGAGGAATTGCAGGTCGAGCAGTACATACTCCGTTTCTTCCCGGCTGAAACCGCTACAGAGGATGTGCGGAACGGCTGTGATATTGTACCGGTTTTGGATAGCGGCGGCTACGGCTACTGTTCCCGGACGCCGACGCAGGCGGTTGCGTTGAAAGAGCCCGTTGCCGAGGTCTTGGTACACATATTCGCTGCGATGGGTGGTGATGTTGATGTACTTCGGGTCGAATTCCCGCAATTGGTCGATATCCTGGTACAGTTTCTCAATTCCCGTGCCTTTCAGGGGAGGGAGTATTTCAAAAGAGAACGCTGTTTGTTGGTTGCTATGTATTAAATCTATTACTTTCATCTTTATCTTATCTGGCTTATCTATATACAATAAGCTTTCTGCAAAGATAATGATTTCTATTTTATAACGTACAAAAGCAATGCCGAAACATTGCTTTTGTCAAGTGAAAGTAGTGAAATGGTTACATTCTTACCATTTAACAGGTTCGTTCAGAATAATTCCATCCATGGAGTCTTCTTCAGTGAAGGTGTTGCCGCGGTACTGTACACACAGCATAATGAGCGGTGTGCTGCCATTGTTACGTACCGAACGTTTGCCTGCGGGTGCTACCCGTACCACAGAACCTTCGGCTACCGGGAATATCTGTCCGTCTACCTGGAACTCTCCTTGACCGCCGAGGAAGAAGTAGAGTTCTTCGTGATTCTTGTGCGTGTGCAAGAATCCGGTTTCTGTTCCGGCGGGGAACAGCTGGAAAGAGAACTCGCCACCAGTGGTTTGTAACTCTGTACCGGCAAACACCTTACCGGGGATTTTAACCTCGGGGCCTAATTCTAATACATACTCACCCAGTTCACTCAATTTACCTACGCTCACTGCACTGAAATTAGCGGCAGCTGCAATTTTTTCAACTTGTTTCATACGTTTTGTTTTATAAATACATTAACTTTGCATTGTATCCTTAGTTTCTTTTGGATAGTGCAAAGGTAAACATCAAATAATTAACAAACAATAAGTTACAAAGTTGTAACCAGGTTACATAAAAGTTACTTCTGTTGAAT
>JAVBVL010000053.1:0-3400 GCA_031554285.1 Bacteroides sp. | reverse complement strand
TTTAACCCCAGGCTTGATGTAGCCTTGGCAATTGTAAACCTGGGGTTAAAACCCACAGAGGAAGATCGCTTCGCTCCTCATTATAATCCGTCGGTTGAAACCGCCGGCAATAGAGCTCATATCCTATGGAGTTTATCTTCTATAGAATTTGCTTACAATGATTCTTGATAATTAAAATAATACCCCAAACACCACCTGCTTATGAAACGAACCCAATTATTAGCCCTACTCCTCCCACTAACAGGAGCCATTGCCGCACAAGAAGTGCAAGGCCCGGATGGTGCACTGAAAGTCAAGCTTGAACTTTCGGACAAAGGCACACCCTCCTACTCAGTTACCTACAACAACAAGGTGATACTGGAACCTTCTCCGTTGGGAGTAGCTACTACCATTGGCGATTTCACGACCGCCTTGAAGAGCGCCGGAACATCTATCCGCCTCATCGACGAGCACTACACCATGCCCCACGCCAAAGTAAGCCGGGTGCATTACGTAGCCAACGAACTCAAAGCAAGTTACCTCAACACTGAAGGCGACACGCTGCAAATCATCTTCCGCGTAAGCAACAACGACATTGCGCAAGCCTACCGCATTGCTTCGCCCAAGAAAACCCACTGCACGGTACAACGAGAACTAACCGGGTTCGATTTCCCGTCGCACACCACCACCTTTATCACCCCGCAAGCCCCTTACGGCGAAGGATGGATGCGCACCAAACCCAGTTACGAAGAAGAATACACGATGGAAGAACCCATCGGTACCCCCTCCAAGTACAACTTAGGATACACCTTCCCCGCCTTGTTCCATGTAGGTAACGACGGTTGGGCACTCATCTCCGAAACAGGAGTAAGCAGTCGCTACGCCGGAACCCGCTTGAGCGACAGCACCCAAGATGGACTGTACACCATTGCCTTCCCCGAGAAGGAAGAGAACAACGGTCTGGGCGATGCCACCGCCACCGCCGCACTGCCCCTGCTTACTTCGTGGAAAACCATCACAGTAGGCGATAACCTGCGCCCCATTGTTGAAACTACTTCGGCATACGACAACGTGCGCCCGCTGTACCAACCCTCTCAGGTATTTCGCCCCGGACGCTCCACATGGAGTTGGATTCTGTGGCAGGACGAAAGCTGTAATTACAACGACCAAAAGATATTTATCGACCTTGCCGCCGATATGGGCTGGGAATACATTCTCATCGATGCCCTGTGGGACAAGCAGATTGGTTACGAAAACATGCCCTCGCTCATTGCCTACGCGCAATCCAAAGGCGTAGATGCCATCTTGTGGTACAACTCCAACGGCGCGTGGAACGATGCGCCCCAAGGTCCGCACCACCGCATGGATACCGCACCTGCCCGCCAGAAGGAGATGGCATGGATGCAATCGCTCGGCGTAAAAGGCATTAAGGTAGACTTCTTTGGCGGCGACAAGCAAACCACCATGAAGCTCTACGAGGACATCCTCACCGATGCCAACCGGTACGGTATTGGCGTCAACTTCCACGGCACCACCCTGCCCCGCGGATGGGAACGCATGTACCCCAACCACATGACGAGCGAAGCCGCCCTGGTATCGGAAAACCTGGTATTTGCCCAATACCATGCCGACCGCGAAGCCCAGCGCGCAACGCTCTACCCGTTTATCCGCAACGCAGTATCCAACATGGATTACGGCGGCGTGTTCTTCAACAAGCGTTTCTCCAAAGACGGAGTTAATAAAGGTACCATCCGTAAAACCACCGATGCATTCCAAATTGCTACGGCTACGCTGTACAACTCGTCCATCCAGCACTTCGGCATTACACCCAATAACTTCACCGAGCAACCGGACTACGTGCTCAACTTCATGAAGAAGGTTCCTACCGTTTGGGACGAAACCCGCTTCATCGACGGCTACCCCGGTAAGTACTGCGTGATTGCCCGCCGCTATGGAGAGCAATGGTACGTGTCTGCTGTGAATGCCGGCAGCCAACCGGTGAAGCTCACCGTGCAAGTGCCGTGGTTAGCAGGCAAGATTACCCAAGCCATCTACGATAAAGCCGACCGCACCGCGGGATTGAAACCTATTTCGGTGGATAAAAAAGGTCAGCTCGTTATCGAGATGCTTCCCGAAGGTGGTGAAATGCTCTTTTAAAAGAATCCAATTCACCACAGAGTCACACAGAGTTTCACAGAGTTATTAAATAAAAATCTTATAACTCTTTATAGAATCTTTATAGGATGATTCAGGTTTATTATCGGCAAAAAGTTAGCTTTTCACAGCTATGATAAGACCTTATCATTACTGTGATAAAGCCTTATCATATATGTGATAAGATCTTATCATAGCTGTGAAAAGCTAAAACAAAGCTGATAAAAAACAGATAACATGCAGTAAAAACTGCAAAAGCAAGTAAAGAACTCTGTGAAACTCCGTGTAACTCTGTGGTGAAACAATCCATAAACAAATAATAATCAACCATTAATAAATATCTAACGAAATGAGAACAAGAATTCTTTTCAGTGGAGCGCTCCTGGCAGCCTCCCTCTCGCTCTCGGCGCAAAAGAGCGCTACCATTAAAGTGAACATCGACGAAGGCAAACAAATCATCCCGAAGGAAATCTACGGACAGTTTGCCGAGCACCTGGGCTCCTGCGTATACGGCGGACTCTGGGTAGGCGAAGACTCGCACATCCCCAACACCCAAGGCTACCGCACCGACGTGCTTAACGCCCTGAAAGACCTCAAAGTACCCGTACTGCGTTGGCCCGGCGGCTGCTTTGCCGACGAATACCACTGGATGGATGGTATCGGTCCCAAAGCCAACCGCCCCAAGATGGTTAACACCAACTGGGGAGGTACCATCGAAGATAACAGCTTCGGTACCCACGAGTTCCTGAATCTGTGCGAAATGATAGGCTGCGAACCTTACATCAGCGGCAATGTGGGCAGCGGAACGGTTGAAGAACTTGCCAAATGGGTAGAATACATGACCTCGGACGGCGACTCTCCCATGGCCAACCTGCGCCGCCAGAACGGTCGCGACAAGGCATGGAACGTACGCTACCTCGGTGTAGGTAACGAAAGCTGGGGCTGCGGCGGAAGCATGCGTCCCGAATATTATGCCGACCTGTACCGCCGTTATGCCACTTATTGCCGCAACTACGACGGCAAGCGCCTGTACAAAATTGCCAGCGGCGCCAGCGACTACGATTATAACTGGACCGACGTGTTGATGAAGAACGTAGGCACCCGCATGCACGGCCTCTCCCTGCATTACTACACCGTAACCGGATGGCAGGGCAGCAAAACAGCCGCTACCAAATTCAATACCGACGATTACTACTGGACCATGGGCAAATGCCTCGAAGTAGAGAACGTAATCAAGAAGCATTGTGAAATCATGGATAAGTACGAC
>JAVBVL010000029.1:0-45830 GCA_031554285.1 Bacteroides sp. | reverse complement strand
CTGCCAAAGTCGGTACGGTCGTTAAAGCGCTCGTTATCTAACAACCCGCCGAAGGTGGTGTTAAGCTCCTGCCACTGGGCGGGGCTCAGCGTTACCCGTAGGGACGATGCGTGCAGGAAGCGCAGCATCTGGTGCAGGCGCATGGAGAGCTCGTCGAAGTGGCGCTCTACGAGCTCCTCATCGCCCGAGCCGGGCGATACGTCCTGCCAGCGGTCTTCCAGCGCGTAGGTGTACAGCAGTTGGCGACTGTACCCTCCGTTCTCGGTGGTTACAAAGTAGTTTACCATCTGTGCCGGGGTGCCCGATACCATCATCGACAGCTTGGGGGTATCTACGTACTTGGGGCGGCCGTTAACCTTGTACGAGGAGGTAATGCGCTCGTGATGGAATATCTTGCGTATCATGTCCTGAAACTGTCCGCAGTCTGCCCCGTTCGAGGTGGTGAGGGTATCGGCTTCGGTGTCGAACATCAGTCCGCCACGGGTGCCGTTGTACTGCAGGTGCTCTATGAGTCGCGCCTGGCTCAGGCTGGTGGGTATGTGCGGATAGTAGTACATCGGTTCTTCGGGCTTAACGGGTATTTCCTCAGAAGCAATGTCCTTGCTCTTGCTGCGGCGTGCCTGGCGTATGGCGTACTCGTATGTCTCCAGCTCTTTTTTGTACCGGCTCTCCTGGTGGGCATTCTCCTTGGCAGCTTCGTCAAAGAAGTGCTTGCACAGGTCGAGCGCATAGGTAATAACGCTCTTGTTGTTGGCAGGAGGCGCCACGATGAAGGTGTACAGGTTGGGGTAGTGCTTACGCCGGAAGTAATACCCGGAGGTGGTGTGGAACAGGGAACTCAGCACGGTAATAGATGCCAACAAAAGTAGGTCGCGTTCACGCCCCTCGGGATGGTGTTTGAGTACGGAAGTTAAAAACTCGGGCAGCCCCTCGTAAACCTCTTCCGGGAACAGGGGTGTAAGTGCGCGAAGCTCCTCCCCATCGGGATTTTCGGGCGTTTCGTCATCGAGCGTGTTACTTGTCACCGCCCCTATAGGGCAAAAGGGGCGGTTGGGGGCGGTTCTCCCCTCTTTCTCGAGGGACTTCGCTCCTGCAGGAGCCACCTCGCGGGAGTAAGCAGAGTTTACAACCTGTGCTATTTCGTACGCATCGAAATCGGCTGCCAGCATGTGTTGCGTGGCTGCTTGCACCAACTCCTGGCGGGGTATGCCGCGTTTGTGTGCCTGGCACGCCAGGCGAAAGAGCATGGTGTTACGCTTGCCCTCGGAAGCGGGGTACAGTGTGAGGAAGGAGTGCACAAAGTTGTTTACTTCGTTGAGCTCTACGGCTACGCGTTGCTCAAACGGTTCGATGCTTGCCACCAACGGTTCGATACACGTATCCGACGGTTCGATACATACATGGAACGGTTCGGTTACTTCGCGAAAGGTGGCATCGGGGTCGTACGAGGCATAGTGTCCGCGGCTCACATCCTTGCACGCCTGGTCGCAGCACAGGCCCAGCAGGCTGTCGAAGTAAGCAGCCGTTTGCATGTACGCCACGGGGTGGTGCTCCAGGGTAGAGTCGGTTATCACCACCACCTTGAGTCCGCGCCCTGAGGCAGAGATGTACGCCATTTCCACACAGGGTTGCTGCATGGCAAGCTCGCGCAGGCGGGCAAGCTCGGCGGGTGGCACATTGTCATAATCGAGCACGCAGCAGGAGCGGTAGCGGCGCAGGTCGCTCTTGCGGTGCCCGCGCTCAAATACACCGGTGTAACAGATGTACACCAGCAACGCCTTGAGGCGGGTGGCTTTCTGCTTGTTGCCCGCCGCCACGGCTTCCCGGATGGCCTCTATCACCGTACGGTACTTACCCTCGATGATGGCACGGGCTACTTGTTTAGGACTTACCGCCACCGGAGCACCCCGGCTGGCGGATTTACACATTGAAATCGTTTTGTTCATAACGTTTCTTAAAGAGGTTAACATATATGGCCGCGAACCTTTCTCGCGACTTCCGACTGTAAATATATATAGTTTTTTTTTGAAAAACAGAGGCGTTAACGCCCTACAATAATCCATTTTTTTTATTATGGGAGTTGCATTCTCCTGCTTAATTTTTGAGAAAAAAAACAAAAAACTCTCTTTGGTTGTTATAACCAAAAAAATAACGCACAACTCGAATGGAATCAAACCTTACACAACTGCAACAGTTCAGGGGCAAACCGATGGTACGCATGCACACCATGATTAAGGCCACCGGCCCCATTTGCAACCTCGACTGCAAATATTGTTATTACCTGAGTAAAGCCGATTTGCTGAAAACCGACAGCCGGTGGCGCATCTCCGATGAAACCCTTGAAAACTTTATCAAGCAATACATTGAGCAGCAGAATGCGCCCGAAGTGGTGTTCTCCTGGCAAGGGGGCGAACCGTCGCTGCTGGGACTGGAATTTTTCCGCAAGGTAGTAGCGTTGCAAAAGAAGTATGCCCCACCCCACGTACGTTGCGAGAACGACCTGCAAACCAACGGCACCCTGCTTACCGACGAGTGGTGCGAGTTTCTGCACGAAAACAATTTCCTCGTGGGGCTTAGCATCGACGGGCCCCGCCATCTGCACGATGGGTACCGTACCTATACCAACGGGAAAGGTTCGTTTGACCGGGTAATGGAATCGGCACGCCTGCTGCGCAAGCATAACGTGCGCTTTGCCACGCTCACGGTGGTTAACAACCTCAACTCCCAATACCCGTTAGAGGTGTACCGCTTCCTGCGCGACGAGGTGAAGAGCCTCCAGATGCAGTTTATCCCCATTGTAGAGCCCAAGAACTTTACCACCACCGCCCCGCAGCACTGGAACATCAACGATATGCCCGTGGAAGATTCGCCCCGTGCACTCCCCCAGGCACCCGACTCGTTTGTAGCGCCCTGGTGTGTAGAGCCACAGGCGTACGGCAACTTCCTGATTAAAGTATTTGACGAGTGGATGAAGCACGACTTCGGCAGCATCTACGTGCCTTTCTTTGACAGCGCCGTAGAGCAATGGATGGGCCGCCCCTCCCCGCTCTGCATCTTTGCCCCCATCTGTGGCAAGGGATTGGCGATGGAGCATAACGGCGATGTGTACTCGTGCGACCATTACGTGTACCCCGAATACAAGCTGGGCAACGTGCACGATACTCCGCTGGTGGAGATGGCAATGAGCCACGAACAACAACGCTTCGGGTACGCCAAAGATACTTCACTGCCCGGTAAGTGCAGGCAGTGCAAGTACCTGTTTGCCTGCGGGGGCGAGTGCCCCAAGAACCGCCTGCTAAAGACCAAAGAGGGCGAACCGGGGCTGAATTACCTGTGCCAGGGGCTGTACAAGTACTTTGAGCACATCGACCCGCATATCCGGAAGATAGTGCACCGATTGGGATATGAAGTTGTGGAATAGTGATTAGTTATTAGTGATAAGTCAATGGAAATACAAGTAACCAACCTCAACGAGCACGAGAGAGAACTGCTCATTAACGCCCCCTGGGCAATGATTGAAGACGAGTACAACGACCTGCTCAAGCGATACGCCGCGCTGCCCGTGAAAGGCTTCCGCCCGGGAAAGACTCCGCGTAGCGCCATCGAATCGTTCTACCGCCAACAGCTTAAAGGCGACCTGCTGTCGCTGGTATCTACCCGCTTGTGCCGGCGTGCACTTACCGAGAAAAACCTCACGGCAGGTACTCCCATTGAAATTACCGAGAGCAAGATGAAGCCCTACGAGTGGTTACAATTTAAAGCCACCTTTATAGAAATGCCGGCATTCACGCTGCCCGATTACCGCCATCTGCACCTTGAAGCCACCGAGCCCGAAGCGCAGATTAACGAGGTATCCGCCGGGCTGCTTGCAGCTACCCCCATCGACCTGCCCGAGGTATTCGTGGCGCATGAGCTGCGGTACACCGAGTTGGAAGGCGACACTCCTACACCACAGGAAACAGCCGATGCCCGGGAACGCGTGAAGCTGATGCTCATCCTCAAGCGCATTGCCGCACAGGACAGCATAGAGCTTACCACACCCGAAATAGAGAAACGCACCCTCGACATGGCCGATGAAATGGAAACCACCCCCGAAGAGCTGAAAGAATACCTGGTAGCCAACAACAGTTGGGAACGCTTCGTCGACATGTTCCTTGCCGAAAAAGTGTTGCAATATATTATTGATACACAAGAATAACAGAACGGGTAAACAAATCAGACAGAAGGTTGTTACTTCTTCAACTACAAACCAACGATTAACTTATGAAACAACTCATTCAACCTATCCTATACATAGGTCTGTTCCTTGCTATCACCTCCTGCGGGGCAGGAAGCAAAAAAGGAACACAAGAACCCGCCCCATCCGACGCCACCGTTGATACCACTATGGTATGGATTCCGGGAGGCGCCTTTATGATGGGAACCGATAACCCCAACAGCATGGCCAACGAACGCCCTGCACGCCGCGTAGTGGTGCAAGATTTCTGGATGGACAAGTACGATGTTACCAATGCACAATTCAAACAATTTGTAGATGCCACCGGCTATGTAACCACTGCCGAGCGCAAGGTAGACTGGGAAGAGCTTAAAAAGCAACTGCCTCCGGGTACTCCCAAGCCCGATGAAGCGCTGCTGCAACCCGGCTCGCTGGTATTTACTCCACCCTCACATCCGGTAGACCTGGGCGATATGACAGGTTGGTGGACGTGGACACCGGGAGCCAGCTGGCAACATCCGCAGGGCCCGCAAAGCACCATCGAAGGAAAAGATAATTATCCCGTAGTACAAGTGTCGTGGGACGATGCACAAGCCTACGCCCAATGGGCAGGCAAGCGACTCCCCACCGAAGCCGAGTGGGAATATGCATCCCGAGGGAAGAGTGAAAATACCCGTTACTACTGGGGCAACGACCTCAAGCAGAACGGCAAGTATATGGCCAATACCTTTACAGGCGCGTTTCCGTACAACAACAACGCCGAAGACGGTTTTGAGGGCATAGCCCCCGTAGGCTCCTTCCCCGCCAACGGATACGGACTGTACGATATGGCAGGCAATGTATGGCAATGGACGGCCGACCTGTACAACGAAACCAACCATGCCGAACTGTCGGCTATGAGTTGCGACCGCATTGTAGACGGTGCGCCCATGCCCATCAAAGCAGCACCGGGCGAAGCACGCCGGGTAACCAAGGGAGGCTCCTTCCTGTGTAACCCCTCGTATTGCGAAAGCTACCGTCCTACCGCCCGTAGAGGCACACCGTATGATACGGGTATGGGACACATTGGTTTCCGCTGTGTGAAGAGTAAAAAACAGGTAAGTGAATGAACTTTCTTGTAAAAAAATAGTTCTATAAGCATCGTAAACCAACGAGATATAACTTAAACCCAACATTTCATTCGAACCGAACTGAAAATGTTTTAAATAACTTGTTACATTTTTACCAATTTAAATTTTGAGAGTATGAACCTGAACTTGAAACAGAAACTGAAAAATTGCGGCAAAATGGCTGCAATTGGAGCAGTGCTCGCCGCAGGGGCCATGGTGCCCCAACAGGCCGAAGCGCAAACAAAAGGCAAACAGCCTAACATCCTGGTGATATTTGGCGACGACATTGGTCAGACCAACATCAGTGCATACAGCCGTGGCTTGATGGGTTTCACCACCCCCAACATCGACCGTATTGCTAACGAAGGAGGTATCTTTATCCAGTATTACGGGCAACAAAGCTGTACCGCCGGGCGTGCCGCATTTATCACCGGGCAAAGCCCATTCCGTACCGGGCTTACCAAAGTAGGCTTACCGGGTTCACAAGTAGGTTTGCAACCCGGAGACCCCACCATTGCCGAATTCCTGAAACCGTTGGGATATGCCACCGGACAGTTTGGTAAGAACCACTTGGGCGACCAGGACAGATTCCTGCCCACTGCACACGGATTCGATGAATTCTTTGGCAACCTGTACCACTTGAACGCTGAGGAAGAACCCGAAAATCCGGATTATCCGAAAGATCCTGCCTTCAAAAAACAATTCGGTCCGCGTGGTGTATTGCACTCTACCGCCGATGGTAAGATTGAAGATACAGGCCCATTGACCAAGAAACGTATGGAAACTGTCGATGAAGAATTCCTGGCCGCTGCCAAGACCTTTATGAGCAACTCCATCAAACAGGGCAAACCGTTCTTTACCTGGTTCAACTCTACCCGTATGCACATCTTTACCCACCTGAAACCGTCTTCTGCCGGTAAAACAGGTTTAGGGTTGCAAGCTGATGGTATGACCGAACATGATGCCATGGTAGGCGAATTGCTGAAATTCCTGGAAGACAACAAGATTGCCGACAACACCATCGTAATTTATAGTACCGATAACGGTGCCATGAAGAACGAATGGCCCGATGGCGGTGCTTCACCCTTCCGTTCTGAAAAAGATACCAACTGGGAAGGCGCTTACCGCGTACCTGCCATGATTCGTTGGCCGGGTGTTATTAAACCGGGAACTAACTTCACAGGTTTGTTCAGCGCCGAAGACTGGTTGCCTACTCTCGTGGCAGCAGCCGGTGGCGACCCCAACCTGTCAACCAATATCCAAAAGGGTGTAACAGCCGGTAGCAAAACCTTTAAGGTACACTTGGATGGTTACAACCAGGTTCCTTACCTGAAAGGCGAAACACCTACCAAACGTGAAGAGTTTGTGTACTTTGACGACGATGGCAACCTGGTAGCTTACCGTGATGCACGTTTCAAATATACATTTGCCGCCCAATACGCAACCGGTATGGCCATTTGGCGTAATCCGCTTACCGAATTGAGAGCTCCGTTGATGATTGACTTGCTTGCCGACCCGTATGAGTATGCACCTGATGGCGCTGTTAATTACGACGACTGGGCCATGAAGCATGCATTCCTCATCCTCCCGGCTGTAGAGAAAGTTGGTAAATACCTGAGTACATACAAGGAATTTCCGCCGCGTCAGGCACCGGCATCCTTCTCTATCGACCAGGTTATTGAAAAATTGAATGCTACCACAAAAGGTAAATAATCACTCGTTGCTTCCTATGTGAAGCAAGTACATTCCCCCGGAGCCGGCTTAATACCTGAACACTATTAGGTTGGCTCCTTTTTAATAAACCTAAACAAGAAAGAACGTATGAAACCTCTCTACTTTATGCTACTGGCATTGGTGGCATTCTCGTGCCAACCCAAGAGTGCCGATACCAAAGCCACCGGGCAGGCCGATCCGCTTGCTTCGTGGAACGATACAGAGAACAAAACAGCCATCATCGACTTTGTAACCGAGGCTACCACCGAAGGCAGCAAAGGCTACATCCCGGTAGAAGACCGTATTGCGGTATTCGACAACGATGGAACCCTGTGGTGTGAGCAACCCCTCTACATCGAAATGATTTACTCGCTGGCTGCTGCCAAGCAAATGATAACCGACCAGCCGCAACTGGGCACCAACCCAAAACTCAAAGCCCTGACCGACAAGTCCACCTTTGCGAAGAACCCCACACTGGGTATTGAAACAGCTTTCGTGCTGTCGCATGCCGGAATGACCGATGACGACTTCGGCGTTCAGGTGGATATGTGGGCGGATACAGCCCGTCACGAACGTTTTCAGAAACGTTATTCCCAACTTATTTATCGCCCCATGGTTGACTTGTTGCAATACCTGCGTGATAACGACTTCAAGACATTCATCGTATCCGGTGGCACGTCGGCCTTCATCCGCAAGTTCAGCGACGGACTGTATGGCATCCCCTCCGACCAAGTGATCGGAACCATGCTAAAAGCCCAATTCGTTGCCGACGATAATACCTACAAGGTAGTGTACACTGACGAAGTGGGATTCAACGATGACAAGCACGGAAAACCCATCGCCATCCAGCAGCTCATCGGCAAAAAACCGGTACTTGCTTTTGGTAACTCCGATGGCGACAAGCAGATGCTGGAATGGACATCGACCAACCCACTGCCTAACCTCTGCCTCATCCTGCAACATACCGATGGCGAACGTGAGTATGCGTACGATAGCCTGTCGCACGTAGGCACCTTGAAAGAAGCCTTGAAAGAGGGTATCGAGAAGGGTTGGGTCATTGTAGATATGAAAGAAGACTTTAAAGTAGTGTTCGACTTTGAACAAGAACAAAAATAAGAAGTATGACAAATGTAGAACAAGTATTGGCCCTGAAGAAAAGCATGCAAGCCAGCATCATCGGACAGGATGATGTGGTAAGTAAGATACTGATTGCCATGCTTACCGATGGTAACGTGCTATTGGAAGGTATGCCCGGGCTGGCCAAAACCCGGGCGGTGAAAAGCCTGGCAAGCAACCTCGACTGCAAGCTGAGCCGCATCCAATTTACCCCCGACCTGCTGCCCTCGGACGTTACCGGAACGGAGATATATCAACCGGAATCGGCACAGAAGTTTGTCTTCCAGCCAGGCCCCATCTTTAGCAACCTAGTACTGGCCGATGAGATAAACCGTGCACCTGCCAAAGTACAGTCGGCACTGCTCGAAGCCATGGAAGAACGGCAGGTATCGGTAGCCGGAAAAACGTACAAGATGGAACCGCTGTTCATGGTGCTGGCTACCCAGAACCCCATTGAGCAGGAAGGTACCTATCCGTTGCCGGAAGCCCAACTGGACCGTTTTGTGATGAAGGTGGAGATAACCTACCCCACTGCCGACGACGAGGCCAAAGTCATGGAACTGGTACGTAACGAAACCAAAGGCGAGCAGCAGAAGATTACCCCCATCAACCAAAAGGTGATACTGGATGCACGTAAGGAGATTAACCAGGTGGAGGTAAGCCCGGCGGCTGCCAAGTACATGGTTGATTTGGTGAACCTCACCCGCCATCCGGCCGACTTTGACAAAGACCTGGCCCGTTGGATAAACTACGGTGCCAGTCCGCGTGGAACCATTGCACTGGACCGCTGCTCACGTGTGGTAGCGTGGCTCGACGGACGTACCAGTGTAACGCCCGACGATACCCGGTACATTATACACGATGTACTGCGTCACCGCATAGCGCTCTCTTACGAGGCCAATGCCGACAAAGTGGGCATCAATGCTGTTATAGACACCCTGCTGAAAAATGTAGCTGTTATTTAAAATTATGAACTCATTCCCGATAGAAGTAGCAACCACTCTCGACGACCTGATGCGGTTTGAATACAAGGTAGCGGTAGGTACGCTGTTACCCAACCGAACCATCTATTCCATGTTGGTAGGCAGGCATGCCGCCAAGATGCGCGGACGTGGGCTCGACTTTGAGGAGGTGCGCCTGTACGTTCCCGGTGACGATATCCGGCACATCGACTGGAAGGTAACAGCACGCGACAACCATACCTATTCCAAAGTATTTAACGAGGAAAAGGAGCGCCCTACTTTTACACTGTTAGACCAAAGCACCATGATGTTCTTCGGTTCCCAGCGGTATGTGAAGTCAGTTACAGCCGCCCATATAGCAGCGTTGAGCGCCTTCTTCACCATCAAACGGGGCGACCGCTTCGGAGGTATTGTATTCAGTGACGACGGGTACGACTACATTCAGCCACGGCGCAGCAAAGCATCGGTACAGCACTTCCTGCAACAGGTAGCCCAGCGCAACCGGGCATTACCGGGGCGCAAACAAATAAAGAACGGATCTACCCTGCTCAACGAGATGCTACGCCGTACGCAAACGCTGGTTACCCACGATTACGTGGTAGCCATTATTACCGACCTGCTCCGTTTAGATGAAGAGAGCCGCCGGATGATACGCAGTATTGCCTATCACAACGATGTAATTCTGGTACATGTGGAAGACGCGCTTGACCACGAGCTTCCTGACGGTAAACTGGTACTTACCAATGGCAACAGGCAACTGCTGTGGGACAACAGTCGCCATCATTGGGGAGCGAAGTACACCGAATCGTACCTGTCGCGCCTCACGGAGATTAAAGAGAACTTCCGCCGGTACGGCATTCCTGTGTCGATACTTAACACAGCCACACCGGTAGAACAACAGATTCAGGAACGAATGGGAGAAAGGTTACGTATATGAACGATTCAATACCTGCACTGAGCCCGTACATAGAACCGGCATCGGTACGCTTTACATTCGATGCACCGGGATGGCACGCCATTGCCGCTCTCCTGGTATTGGTTGTACTGTGCGCTATGGGGCTTTGGATACGGCATTACCTCCGCAACCGGTACCGCCGCATTGCCGTAAGCCTTGTACGTGACAATAAGCGGCAAGCGCTGGCAGGCAACGAGTACGACAAACTGGTGTACAACGCCAATATGATAGCCAAGCAGATTTGCATCCGCTTGTACGGACGGCAGGAAACAGCCTCGCTCAAGGACACTCCCTGGATTATCTTCCTGAATAAAAGCTGTCCCAAAGCCGGTTTTTCAACCGCCGATGAGCAGATAATACGTGCCATATACAACTCGCACGCTACCATCGAGAAGCAACAGGCGCTTAATTTTGCCGATAAAATAACCTATTGGATTCAAAAACACCGTACCCGATTATGATCAACCTATTGCCCGACATAGCCAACAACATGCACTTCGAGATTGCCTACAAGTGGGTATTCTGGTTGTTGCCCCTACCCGTGCTGGTGTATCTGCTACTGCCCGCCTTACGCAAAAAACGGCAGGCATTGCTGGCACCGTTCTTCGGACGGGCGGCACAGGTATCGGCACAACATCCGCGCCGTAGCGCCTGGGTAAGCCGCAAGAATATACTTGCCTGGGTAATGCTCTCCTTGTGTTGGGTATGCCTGCTTATGGCGGCCTCTTCGCCCCGGTATGTAGGGCAACCGCAGAAGCGAACCCGTACGGTACGCAGCTTCCTTATGGCAGCGGATATATCGTTCAGCATGGCGCAAACCGACTGGACGGTAGATAACAAGCGTATGAGCCGGTGGGGAGCGGTAAAGTACCTGATGAAAGATTTTATCAAAGAACGCAAGAGCGACCAGATAGGGCTCGAAATGTTTGCCACACACGCCTACCTGCAGGCCCCGCTTACTACCGACCTGGAAACCATCGACTGGCTCCTGGACCAAACCGAGGTGGGCATGGCGGGACAAATGACCAGCATCGGCGAAGCCATCGCCTTCGGTATTAAGATATTCCGCCAGGATACCATCCCGCAACGGGTAATGCTGCTCATGACCGATGGGGTGGATGGCGGTACGGATATCCTGCCCCTGGATGCCGCCGAAGCTGCCAAACGAGACAGCATTGTGATATACACCCTGGGCATAGGCAACACAGCCACCGGAGGGTATGCCATCGACGAGCAACTGCTCACCCAGATAGCCGAAACCACCGGAGGTAAGTACTTCCGTGCCGACGGCGAGAAAGATTTACAGGCGGTATACGCCGAGCTTAATAAAATGCAACCGGTAAAGTACGAAGAGAATGCGTATAAACCCATTGTATTGCTCTACATGTATCCGCTTGCGGCAGCCACGCTACTGGCGCTAATATATTATCTGCTAAGTGGCTTCTGGCGATTGTTAACAAGAAGAACAGAACAAAACAGATGAAAGAGTTTTTGCAACATATTACATCCATCGACTGGAATGCTTTCCACTTCCTGCGTCCGCAGGCCCTGTGGTTCTTTGTGCCGTTGGCCGTTATCCTGCTCATCCTGTTGACAGGTAACCGCGAACAGAAGAAGTGGCGAAAGCTCATTGCCCCTGCCCTGCGACCGTTTATGTTCAGCAAAGGCAACCCCTGGGCCATCATAGCACCTTTGGTACTCATGGCGCTGAGCATGAGTTGTATGATACTGGCATTGGCGGGTCCTACCTGGAGCAAGCGGAGCATTCCCGGTGAGAAGATTCCTTCGGTGGTGCTTATCTCGCTCGACCTCTCCAAGTCGATGCTGGCTACCGATGTGCAACCCTCACGCCTGGAACGTGCCAAAATGAAGATTGCCGACTTCCTCAATGCCAATCCACGGGCACGTGCCGGACTCATTGCATACGCCGGTACACCGCACATGGTACTGCCGTTTACAGCCGATTATAACCTCATTAAACACCACGCACAAAGTCTGTACAACTGGGAGATGCCCGTACAAGGCACCAATATGGAGCTTAACGTAGCCCTGATAGATACATTGATGCGCCCCATCGAAGCACCCAGCACCGTAGTGTTGATGACCGATAACATCGATGATAACGAGGCCATCCTGCTGAACGATTACGTGAACAACTCCATCCATCAACTGGAAGTGCTGTTGTTCTCTACTCCCGGGGGTGCTCCCGTTCCGGGTGAGCCGGGTGTGGTCTCCAAGCAATCGGCCACGGCACTGAGCAACCTCCAGCAGAACAGCAAAATACATATTACGCCCATTACCCTCGACAAATCGGATGTAACGGCTGTTGCCAAGCGCATCAGCGACCATCTTATCTTCGAGAAGAAGGGCGAAAAGGACGATAAAGATTGGGACGACATGGGTTGGGTACTGCTCATTCCAGCGCTGCTCATTACCCTGTTGTGGTTCCGCAAAGGATGGATGGTGCAATGGTGTTGGATACCGTTGCTGGCACTCTCCTTAACCTCTTGCGGCACCGACAGCAAGCATCCTGACTGGTGGTATACGCCCGACTATCAAGGGCAGCTATGGTACCAGAAAGGCAATTACGAGCAGGCAGCCGAGCACTACCAGGACATTCCGCACAAGGCAGCAGCCTACTTCCGTTCGGGCGATTACCAATCGGCAGCGGAATTGTTGGCAAACGACTCCACAGCTACCGGGCAATACAACTACGGACTGGCGCTTGCCCAAATGGGGCTGTACGATGAAGCCATCCAGGCGTTTCAACAGGCAGCTTCGCAAGACCCAACTCTGCAAACGCAGGCAGAGAAAAACATCGACGCCACCAAGCTGATGAAAGACGAGGCTTCGAGCGTACTCAAATTCAAGTCGGAAGACAGCCTGGTAGACAAAGCACTGAAAGCTACCGAAAAAGAAAAACTGAAAGAGCGGAAGCCAACAACCGAGGATGAGAAACTCAGTTCGGATACCGAAGTAAAGAAGCTCCCCACGCATGGCGACCGTATGAGCGACGAGGTAGCCAGCAACATTCACCGGGGTAAGGAACAGAAGTTTCCACCCAAAGACTTTAAGATAGATGCACAAGAATCTGTTGAAACCAAGGTATTGATGCAAAAAACCAATGCCGACCCGGGCGAATTCCTGCATCGTCGTTTTGAGATTCAGAAACAGAAATATTATCCGCATGTTACCCAAACAAAAGAGACATGGTAAGTAGATTTATATATTATCCGATTTGTGTGCCAGGGAGGCAGGGCAGAGCCATTTGTGCAAGGCTCGTCCTTGTTATTTGCGCTCTGCTTTTCACACAGCTTCCGGTTCGGGGACAGGTTTCTGTTAGCGTAAACCTTAACCGGAAGTCTGTTTATGTACAGCAACCGTTTCATGTTACCGTAACGGTGTACACCCGTACGTGGTTTACCCAACCGGTAGAGTTCGGCAACCTGCAAGTACCCAATGCGTTCATCGTTCCGTTTGACAAGACACAACCCGGTATGTTTACCATCGATGGCAGGCAGTACCCGGGCATTCAGTTTTACTACATTGTATTTCCATATAAAGCAGGCAACTTCACCATTCCTTCGTTAGAGATTACGGCGATGAGTCCGCCCGAAGGCAGCTCGCAGGCACGCAAGCTTGTGCTGCATACGGCCCCGCAGCCTTACGTTGTAAAGGATGTACCCGATAATCTGAAAGAGAAAGGCGATTGGTTTGTTGCCAAGAAAGTAACCCTGCACGACTCCTGGAATCCTTCGGGAACGCAGTATAAGGTGGGCGATGTTATCAGTCGCACCCTCACCATCAATGCGGCCGGTACCCTACCCCAGTTCATCCCCAACTTAAAGAGTGAAGAGAAACTGGAATGGGCATCTACTTATCCGCAAGACCCCGTACTGACCGATACCCGTAGCAGTGGCGATGCCAACGGACGCAGCACGCAAACGGTAACGTACCTGATGGAGAAAGCAGGCGACTTCACCATACCTTCCGTACAGCTTTCGTACTGGAACCCGTACAGCGCACGCATGGAAACAGTAGCCACCCAATCGTTCAAGATACACGTATCCGAGAATCCCAACCTGGGTATTCTTGCCACGCTGAAAGATAGTTTGGATGCCACGGTTACCGCACAGGCTGCTCCTCCGGGGGCTAAACCTCCGTTCCTTATCCTGGGAATGAAGTGGTATGTATTTGGCGGATGGGCAGCCCTGAGCTTAATAGTGGGCTACATCCTCTTCCGCATCTTGAAGAAGATGGTTATTGTTGCCCATAAGCATTGGGTAGCTTATCATCACAGCGAGAAGTATCTGTACCATAAATTCCTGCGCACCAACAAAGAGCCCAAGCATTTCCTGACTGCCCTCTACCGTTGGTGGGACGCTTTGCCGCACAAGCCATCTGCCTCCGTAGGCATGTCTATGGAGCTATCGGGCAACCAAAAAGGCAGTGAATTGGTAAAGAGTTACATGGAGAAAGCCATCCATGGCAACCACTCTGACGATGCCTCAACCGTGAAAGAAATGCTGAAGCAGTATCGCAAGGGAATTCACCGGAAGATAATAGGTAGGAAAGTACTTTTCAAGTAATAATCGTTAATATCCCGCCCAAGGGTCGTCTTCTTTCTGAATGGTAATGGTGCGCTGATGGGTGCTGTCATTCTTTATGCTGGTCATTGTTCCCTGACCGGGGGTAGTAAAATAAACGTAATTACCAAAATCATAGAAGCGATATACTTTCACTCCCTCATGGTCGAACAGGTATTCAACTTTGTACGTTTTATTGTTTTCAGGAGTTTTCCGTTCAATGGGAATCTGAGTATAGCACGAAAACAGACCGGTACTCAGGAACATGAATAGTAGTGGATAGATAATTCTTCTCATAAGCCTTCATTTAATTTGTTCTTGGTTAGAGCGGAAAACGGGGCTCGAACCCGCGACCCTCAGCTTGGGAAGCTGATGCTCTACCAACTGAGCTACTTCCGCGTTACAAAATACCTACCTTACAGATAAGCCATACAAAGGTATAGAATATTTTGAAAACAAGATACGATGTGCCTATTTTTTTCGGCAGAAGATACTATCAACCAGCAACGCGATACACACGCCTACGGTATAGCAAACCAGGTCCGACCAAAGGAAGCCATGCCCTAACACCAAGGCACCGATGGTAGTACTCCGAACGCTGTTTATCCAGGGAGCCTGATAGAGTTGTGAACACTCGATGGCGTACGAAAACAAGAGGGCAAACAAAAAGCGGGAACGCCTCTGCCAAGCAGGAAACACAACACTGATACCGAAATAAACCATAGCTGCCCACAGGGTATCGCCGGCATAGGCTGCTATAAAGTCGGGTAATACAGCGCCACACTTCCGGGAAGCCAGCCCCAACACAATGGTAAGCAGGCAGATTGCCGCATAGCGGCTACGGATTCTCCAACTGTTTTGCATACGTTGCTAACCGGCTGAATCTTTCGACCATTCAATAACAGCCTCCAACAATTCTTCAATCGTCTTGGCCCATACCGACTCTCCATTGGGCAGGTGAAGCAGAAAAACATGCGTATCAGTGGCATCGATGCAAACATCCGATTCTACATCCGTATCAGCCCAAATGCCATTGCGTAGCAACGCCTTGCGTACCATAGCGCAGCGTTGTCCGGAACCCATTATGCGCATTTTGGCAGTATACTCCTTGTTGACACGGAACAGGCCCGTTTCGGGGTCGAAGGCAATGCCTTTGTAGGCAAAGAAGCGGCTCAGACTTCCGTTAAGCGACAGGTCCTCGGGAGTTCCAATATGCACACTCGAGGTTTTATCCATCAGCCAGATGGTATCGGCTATTTGCAGGGCAAGTTCCAGGTCGTGCGTGGAGAGGAAGATGGTTTTGCCCGTTTTACGGCTCAACTGGTGCAGCAGTTGCATCATCTCTACCTTACTGGGAAAGTCCAGGAAGGCAGTAGGCTCGTCCAGGAAGATAACGGGAGTATCTTGCGCCAGCGCTTTGGCTATCATTACTTTTTGTTGTTCGCCATCGCTCAAGGTATGCACCATGCGATGGGCCAGGTGTTCAATGCGTACCAGGGCGATGGATTGTTGCACCATCTGCTCGTCGGCTTCGGCCAATGAGCCCCAGAAATTGGTGTACGGACTACGCCCCAGGCCTACCAACTCACGCACCGTGAGGTTACGTACATCGCACTTATCGGTAAGTACTACGCTGATAACGGTAGATAGCTCAGTACTTGCGTACTCGTCAATCTCCTTGTCACAAATATAGATACTGCCTTTCAACTTAGGCTGAAAGGCGGAGAGGGTACGCAACAGGGTAGATTTCCCGATGCCGTTGGCTCCCAACAGGCAGGTAAGCGCCCCGCTTCGTATGGAGGCACAGATGCCGTGAGCCACTAAATGGGGTTTATTCTTTCCCGGATAGCCAATGGATAGGTTTTCAATACGGATGATAGGTTGTTTCATTCTTCACTTTCTTTCTCGCCCCGCTGATACACCGACGGAGCCACGCCAAATTGCGTTTTAAAACATTTACTAAAATAGAACGGGTCGTTGATGCCTACCCGGTACGATACCTCGGCTACCGTGAGACTGGTGTCTTGCAATAACTCGGCGGCTTTCTTCATACGGATAATGCGCAGGTACTCGTTGGGCGAATAGCCGGTGAGTCCGCGTACCTTTTTATAGAACACGGTACGGCCCAGTTTCATGAGCGAGGCAAACTCGTCGACGGAGAATTGCGGGTCGGACATGTGTTTATCCAACACCTCGTGCAGCTTGTTGACAAACTCCTTATCGCGGTCGTTAGAGTACACTGCGGGTCGCAACACGCCGGGTTCGTTGGAGAACTTCTCGCGCAGGCGGTCACGCTGCTCAATGAGTTTGAAGATGCGTGCCATGAGCAGTGAGGGGCTGAACGGTTTGGTGATGTACGAGTCGGCTCCGCTCTCAATGCCCTCTATTTGATTTTCAGTGGTACCCAGCGCCGTTAACAGAATAATGGGAATGTGGCTGGTGTCAAAATCACCTTTCAGCTTCCGGGTGACTTCGAAGCCGGTAATGCCCGGCATCATTACGTCGCACACAATCAAGTCGGGGTCAAACTCCCGGGCACATTCCAATCCGGCTTCGCCATCGGCCTGTGCGGCTACTTCAAAGTACTTGCTTATCTCTTCCTTGAGAAACTCGCGCACGTCGTTATCATCTTCAATAATCAGGATGCGGCGCTTGTTGAGCGGCACGGCTTGCTGTTCTTCCTGTTCTTCGGCTTCTGCCTCTCCGTCTGCAGGTTCTTTGACGTAGTTATCTTCCTGCATCAGCACATTGTCCGGAATAAGGAAGTCTTTCTCTTCGTACACGGATTTATCCAACGGCAGCAATACGGTAAATACCGAGCCGCCTCCCTCATTCTCATGGAACGAGATGGAGCCTTTGTGCACGCTCACCAACTCGTTGGTAAGATGCAGCCCCACTCCTACACTACTGCCCGAGAAACTGCTCTGCATAAAGCGGTTAAACAGTTCGGGTTGCTTCTCCTTGGGAATACCCACACCGGTATCGGATACATCGATGCGCAAGTTCTGCTTGCCCTCATCAATCACAATGGTGAATACTATCTTACCGCCCGATGGGGTGTATTTAAAGGCGTTTGAAAGCAGGTTGTAGGTTACCTTATCCAAATATCCCTTGTCGATAAACATCTTATAGGAGGGCACAGACGGCTCAAACAGGAACTCCATATTTTTAGACTCCGACACATCTTTGAAACTCAGGTAAATTTCGTATAAGAAAGCAACCACATCGGTTTCTTCCAGCGAAAGTGCCAGCTTGTTATTCTGCATTTTGCGGAACTCCAGTAACTGGTTAATGAGGCGCAACATACGCTTGGTGCTCTTATCCATCGTTTTGAGCGAGTGTTGAATATCCTTAGGCACATTGGGCGACCGCTGTATCTTCTCCAACGCCCCCTGAATCAGGGTAAGCGGCGTACGGAACTCATGCGAGATGTTGGTAAAGAATACCAGTTTGTACTCCGTAAGCTGGCGTTCAATCTGGATACGGTTACGCAGGCTGCTGAAGTTACGGATGATGTTGAATGCAAAATAGAATCCTACAATCAACAAAATAGCATACAGCAGGAAAGCCCAGCCCGTTTTCCAGTACGGCGGATTAACCACAATGGCCATTACAGCCTCTTCGGTACTCCAGGCGCCAATGCTGTTGCACGACTTCACATGCAGGGTGTAGTTACCCGGTGGCAGGTTCTTGTACGCGGCAAAGTTCAGGGAAGAAGGTACACTCCAATCCTTGTCGTAATTGCTCAGGCGGTACGAGTATTTTACCTCACTGGTATTGGTATAATCAAAGGTAGAGAAATCAATCACGATGGAGTTTTGCGAGTGCTTCAGTTCTACCCGGTTGGTGTAGGTCATCTCACAATCGAGCGGTGAGTCCGGGTCGCTGGGGCGCACGGGAATACCATTTACCGACAGCCCGGTAAAGGTAATCGGGAAACTCACATCGCGGTTTACCACCTGGTCGGGGTCGATAATAACCAGGCCATGATTGGTACCAAACAGCAGTTTGCCGTTATCGAGCTCAATCACGCAGTTCTCGCTATATACATTGCCCAATGGATAGGCGGAAAGGAAGTAGTTCTCGAACAACCGTTCTTTGGGTTTGAAGCAGGAGATACCGAACTCGGTGGCTATCCAGAACTTCCCGTTGCGGTCTTCCATAATAGATTGCACCATCTCGTTCACCAATCCGTCTTTTACGCCGTAATGCTCAAAGGTGAGCTTGCTGTAATCGCGCCCCGGATCGCACATGCTGAATCCGCCTCCCGAGGTACCTACCCACATACGTCCGCGGCTATCGCGTAGCATGCAACGTACCTCGTTGTTACGCAGGTGCCCGCTGTTGAAGTTGCAGATAATATAATCGGTAGGGTTGGCAATCAGTGAATCGGGATTGAATATGTAGATACCCGCACTGGTTCCCGCCCACATCATGCCGTTACGGTCTTCCACAAGCACACGCACCTGCCGCTGGCTGTACACCTCGTTCAGGAAGTGCCTGAAGGTATATCCCCCATCGCCCGGCACGGCCAGGTCTAACCCTCCCCCGAAAGTGGCTATCCACATGCGGTTCTTACTGTCCTGATAAAAGTTGAAGATATTATTGTTGCTCAACGAAGCAGGGCGCGACTGGTCGTTGCGGTACCATTTATCGCCCACACGCAACCCTTCGCCACGGGTTCCTATCCACATGGTTCCCCGGTTGTCTTCTTTCAGGGCGTAGATGTTCGATTGGTAATTCTGCCGTTTCCCGGTACTGTGCAAATGGGAGTCGTACTCATACAACCCTCCCCTGCGGGTAGTTACCCACACATTGCCGTTGCGCATACGCGCCACTACACGAATGGTATTGGAGCGGTCGGACATGTACTCGCTCTCGGGGAAAATACGGGAAGCACCCTTGTTGATTACCTCCAGGTGCGAGATTCCCGAATATTCGGCACTCACCCAGATACCTCCCGAACGGTCTTCAATAATATATTGCAGGAAGTTGGAGTTAATATGGCTGAAGCCGTCGATTTGCGAAACCAGGTGGTCCATTTCATCGGTTGTGGGGTTGTACACAAACAAGCCGTTACCGTAGGTGGATATCCAAATCATTCCACGGGAATCTTGTACAAAGTGGTAACGTTCCTGGTCAATATACCCAATCTTTTCGGAAGGAAGCATATTAAACTTCTTTACCTCACCGTTATTGGCCTTCACATACCACACATTGCCCGTTTGGTTATGCACCCAGAAGTTTTGGCGGTTATCCACAAGCACTTCGCCCCGCTTAATATCCAATTCCGTACTACGGCTTACTTGTTGTGTATCCATCTTAAACCGGAATCCGCCTTCGGAGGTAAAGATAACCCACTCGTTCATTACACGCAAGCTGCCCGTAGGCACCATACTGGCGGAGACAGGAGGCAATGCAACCACTCTGCGGAGCTTTCCTTCGGCTGTTTTCTGGAATATCCAGTTATCTTTGGTGACAAAATAGGTATATCCCTTGTGCGACACGCCGGCGTAAAAGCTCTCCACTTTATCGACCACCTCGGATGCGCCGTTCACCAGGCGTACAATACCTTTATCTGTGCCAATCCAGATATTATTCTGTTCGTCTTCAAACACGAAGTTTACCACATTGGAGGGCATATTGCCTTTCTCAACCTTAAATACGGTCGAGGTAAACTCTCCGTTCCTGTAGGTAATCTTCCGGCAACCGTTGGAACTATGCCATAACCACACATCGCCGTTAGAGGCTACCATCATCTTGGCATACAACTGGCGCAGCTCACCACAGCCTGTAAAATCTACGAAACAGCCTTTCTTCAAGTCGTAGCAGCTGTACATCTCAGGCGTAGTGGATATCCACAACAACCCGTTGACATCTTCGTACAAGTCCTTGATACGTGAATCGGCTATGGAGAGGGCGTTACCGGGTTCCGGGTAGAAGTTTACAAACGAGTTGCCATCGTACCGGCTTAACCCGTTAATGGTGCTCATCCAAATAAAACCTTTACTATCCTGGAAGATATAACGTACCGAGTTATTGGCAAGTCCGTGGTTCGTAGTCAGGCGCGTGGAGCGAACTTCTACCGATGCGGAAAGATTCGACAAAAAGAACCAGGCAAGCAGAAAAGCAATTGCGTGTGTTTTCATTGGTGCATTCATAAACTAATGATGGGCAAAAATAGCAAGTTTTTACTATTAATGCCCATCAAATCAGAGATTTTTATGTTAATCCATGTGGAAAACTTCCGGAAGCGGTATCGATACCGGCGAGTTGTCGGGATTTACTTCCATAATATCGGCCATGTAATCCCACCATTTCTGTACAATGGGGTTGGTGCCCATGTCTTGTGAAGATTCTTCGCCCGATGTTTTCTGGCAGGCAAACAGGATATTGGTTTCTTTATCCCAATAGATGGAATAATCGTACACACCATTGTCCGACAACAGTTTACGCAACTCCGGCCAAATAGCCGCATGTCTTTTCTCGTACTCTTCCTCGAAGCCCGGCTTCAGGAACATTTTAAATGCTTCTCTTTTCATGGTAATTGAGTTTACTAAGTAATTTTATTTCAAATATTTGTTCAACGGACAATCCTTCAGGTCGCGCAAACCTTCAATCACGGCATCGCCGTTGAGGTAAGCTCCGTCCTTGGTATTGTGCACACCGTCTACGAAGTATGCGGCTGCCTTTTCTTTGCCCATGGCGTCAAACTTAGATGCAGCACGCTCGTTCAAGTCAATGTAATATACACCTTCTTGGGCAGCTACTTCTTTTGACCATGCACCGTAGGTTTCGTCGCAACGGTTCATGCGGTTGCCCGTCCAACGGTTGCCCGGAGTGTGCGAAGTTACAATCACGATAGCGCCTCTTGCTTTTGCCTGACGGATGTACAGGCGCAGGTAATGCCCAAAGGTAAATACTTCTTCGGTACTGCCGTCACGTTCCATCACTACTTTTTCCGATTCTTCACCGGTGCCTTTCAACGAAGCACGTGCACGACCGGTATTGAGCGGACCGCCATCGTTATGACCGAAGTCGATGAACAAGTAATCGCCCGGACGGATGCCGCTCAGTGTTTTGTCCCACAAACCTTCGGTAATGTAGGTACGACTGCTGCGGCCACCCAATGCCCAATTCTCAACGGTAATCTGGTCGGTATTGAAGTAACGTTCAAAGAACGATCCCCATCCCCACATGTTGCCTTCGCCCTTGCCGGCACCACACTTCACGGTAGAGTCGCCAATGAGCATCACCACCGGGTTAGTACCTTTACGGCTGATACCCGCATTGATGCTGCGCGGATTACCCGGTTCGGTATAACTAAAGATGGGCGAAGTGGTTGCCTGTGCTACATCGTAGTATTGCACGGCACTGTCGTTCATCTTGGGGTGTTGCTGGTTGAGCAGGTTAATCATCTCGGCTCCTGCCCAGATAACCGGGCCGTAACCGTGTGCTGCATATACGCTTACCGGACGGTAGTAATAGAAAGCCGGGTCGAATCCCATACCGGTACCCACACATACGCCTTCTACCTGTCCCTGTGCATTGATAGCAGTGGTAACAGCACGCCAGGCCAGTTGGGCAACAGGACCGTAAGCCATGGCGTCAATCCATCCTTTGTTAATGGCGTGTGCTATGCAGTAGGCATAAATGGCTGTGGCCGATGTTTCCAGGTATGAGTCGTTACGGTCTACCAACTGGTGCCAGAATCCGTCGCCACCCTGGCAAGCTGCCAACGCACGTACATGGGCACGGAGCAACGCCAGGATAGGTTCATGTCCCGGGTGATTGGCAGGAAGCGCATCGAGCACTTCGCACTTGGTAAGAATAGCCCATCCGTTGGCGCGTCCCCAATGGAATGCCGGATGATCTTGCATGCCTTCTATCCAACCGTGACGGTAGAGCCCTTTTTCGGGTATAAACATGCGGTCGGCAAACTGGAGCACTTGCTTTACAGCCTCAGCATAATACTTATCCTGGTTATCGCTGGCATAACGGCCCATATAGGCCACCGGCGGAATACCCATGAACATATCGTCCAACCATAACGCATTCTTTTGCGGACGGATGCGGGCAAAGGTACCATCGGCCAAGCGGTGTTCCTTATACATGATGAAGTTCATGTAGTTATCGATGAGCGGCTTCAGGTCGAGCGACTTATCCTTGAGTTGCGCCTTAATCATGGCAGCACATACGGCACCGGCATCGTCTAACGCATGCGGGAACAGGATTTGACGCATCTGCCCGTCAACTTCACCATATTTATACTGTGCTTCCTTAAAGTAGGGAGCCACTTCGGCAAGAAACTTGAAACGGGTGGTAACGTAATCCTGATAGGCTTTATCGCCCGTTGCCTCAGCAGCTGCAAGCATGGCCGAGTAGGTTACCCCCCACTCATAGCTTGCCAAACGGAAGGTTCCCCGTTCCAGTTGGGCATCTTTGGAGAGGTTGGTATAATCGGTAATCTCCTTACCGCTTTTTCTGTCTACTACGCGAGCCGGGGTAGATACCTCCAGGTAACGGAGTACCCTGTCCATATCACTTTTTACCTCTTCTGGCGTTAACGCTCCGTAGGGCGTTTTATAAGCCGGCTGCATGAGGTGTAGCGGCGTATTCGAGTCGTTCGCCACAACCTCCTTTTTCTTCTGCGCATGCATCGGCACACTGCTCATCAGCAGGGCAGCCAGTGCTACGCATCCCATTCGTTTGTTCATACCTTATTGATTAATTATGTTGATTACTTAAATACGTACCCTCTGAATGTACAGTTCTTCAAATCGGGGCCGAAGTAGAATCCCGGTTGTGTGGGCTGGTTGTATGCCACATTTTGGGTAGCAATGCTGATGCGGTATACCGGATCTTCCAGGAAAGTATGGAAACGGTACTCAGTGGGAATGGTAGATACATACAGGCGAAGCGCTGTATTGTCTTCGGTACGTATCAACACCTCCTCACGCCAGTCGCCTACCAGGTCGCCCTGTACGCATGGATTTGATTTGGTTCCGTTATTGGAGATACAGCCGGTGAAGGTAGCCATGGGCTCACAAATGCCCTTTTCCCAGTTGTACTTGCTTACGATGTTCTTGTCTAAAAGTTCGCGCAGCAAATCGCCATCCCACCATACAGCCATGTTCACGGATACGGTACGGATACTGGGATTTACCACTTCACCGGTAATGGAGCGTATGCCTCCCGAATCTTTCGACCACATCTCTACTCCCGGCTTACGCGGGTCTATATCGGCTGCCATGGCACGGCCTACATCGTCGCCGGAGGGTATCTGGAACAGCACCTTACCGGTGGCACCATCACGGAAGGATGAACCGTCCTTTTTATTCTCGTGGCAATCCCACACTTGCAAGCCCTTCAGGTTAGGAGCAAACTGGGTAAGGTGCATGGCATCGCCATGATGCATGCCGGTGGAGTACAGTCCGGTACCGTCATTATTAATGGTACAAGAGCCGTATACTATCTCGTCGCATCCGTCGCCATCTACATCTCCTACACGCAGGTTATGGTTTCCTTGTCCGGAATAGGCATTCCACTCGGGCAGGGCGCTATCAAATACCCAGCGCTGTTTCAGTTCTTTGCCGTCCCAATCGAAGGCAGCCAGTACAGCGCGGGTGTAGTAACCGCGGCACATCACCACACTGGGATGTACGCCGTCTAAGTATGCTACGCAAGCCAGGTAACGGTCGCTGCGGTTGGCACGGGTATCGCCCCAATCGGCCAGATTACCACGTTCGGGCACATAATCGATGGTTTGCATAGCGGCTCCTGTCAGTCCGTTAAACACGGTGAGGTATTCATTGCCCGTCAGGATGCGACCCTGGTTGTACGGTATCTGCGGAGCACGTTCCAGGGCACGCGGGTCGTTAGCTGCTGCCCAGTCGCTTTTGGGTGCTTGTGTAGGGTCGCCCGGTTCGCGGTAATCGGCAGTGGCATCGCCAATCAGCTTGCCTTGTCCGTCAATGGTACCATCCGAAGTCTTCATTACTACTTCGGCTTTACCGTCGCCATCCAGGTCGAACACCATGAACTGTGTATAGTGCGCACCGGCGCGTATGTTACGGCCCATATCGATGCGCCACAGCTTCTCACCGTTCAGGCGGTAGCAATCGAAGTACACATTGCCTGTGTAGCCGTCGTGCGCATTATCGTGCGAGTTGGACGGGTCCCATTTCAGGATAATTTCGTATTCACCATCGCCATCTACATCACCAATAGAGGCATCGTTGGGTGCATATGTATAGGTTTGTCCTGCGGGAGTAACTCCATCGGCAGGTTTATCCATCGGGATGTTGATATAACCTATCGGCGCATTGGCAGGCAAGGTGTAGCTACCGTCTACCTGATGCGTTTCTTTACCTTTAAGCACAGGGCGCACGGTGTATTGTGCCGACGCATTGCT
The DNA here is from genome assembly GCA_031554285.1 of Bacteroides sp. Taxonomy (GTDB): domain Bacteria; phylum Bacteroidota; class Bacteroidia; order Bacteroidales; family Bacteroidaceae; genus Bacteroides. Next base: position 20,759 of record JAVBVL010000029.1, on the reverse strand, counting down.
GCTGTTTTGATCGCGGAAGCAGGTACCTACGGTAACCGGTTTATCTGTAATACGCTTTCCGTCACGGTACACATGGAAACCTACCTCCATCGGGTCTTCGGACAGGTAACGCCAGGTAACAAACACATCCGAAGGGTTTTCACGAATGGCTACCACACCACGTCCCAACTTTTCGCGCTGCAACTGTGTATAGTCATAATTAGCCTGTGCCTGCATGCTGCATGCGAAAGCGGTGGCTGTTAAAAAAGTAAGAATCTTTTTCATCCGTATTGATATTAGAATTAGTGTTTTCATTCTTCATATCCCGGGCAAAAATAGGGTATCTCCCTATCCCAAGAAATGAAACGTAGTACATTTACATGGAAACGGGTTCAAAAACACCCATTTCATCGAGAATCACCCCTTCGTCGAGTGCTGTTACCACAATCTTATGCTTTCCGGCCCCACGGAGTTGGTGCACCGTGCTACGAATAGCCTGATTTCGGAGTACGTTGAGTTTCCACTCTTCGCTACGTCCTTCGGTGTGAAAATCGACTACCTGCGGTTGTTCGCCGTCTACCGAGATGGAGTATCTGAGTTGTTGCCGGTCGTTCATCGGGTGATTGGGGAGCAAGCGGAGTTCAACATCTACTGCGCCGGTGGCTGGTGCTTCAAAACTGAATTCAATACTTGTTCCTTGCGGAATAGCTACGGCTTTGCCCTGATAACCCAGGCCGACACATGCTACGGGTGCTCCGTTGAGTACTTTACTGTAACCGGTTCCGTTGAAATGTGCCATCGCAGTACGGTCGGTTACCATCGGCTCGTTGACAATTGATGGCTGTGCCTGTTGGAATACAGGCAGTTCACGCGGAGCGGCATCCATCATGCGGTACCACTTGCCATCACATTGGGTAGTATAGGTATGTGTCAGGGCCGTGATACTGTCGTATGCTGCGGCACTCTCCTCCCACCCGGCTTTTCCGTGACGGGCAAGTTGGGCAGTGAGCCATTTCTTATTCATCTGCGTAGCTCCTTGCACGGGATACTTCACTAATTGGAAGTAGGCATCACGGCGGTTAGCAGGAATTTGAGCAGCTACAGCCTCAGTGGTTGCCGATATCTTTTCGTAATCGGCCAGGCGTTGACGGATGGTTTGCTCGCTCCAGGGTAAGTCGGTTATCTGTTTGTAAGCCGGGTCTTGTTCTTCCACGCGGGTATTTCCCATGAATTCGGGCTTGCGGATGTGTGCCAAACGGTAATACTCCTGCATGGCAGGTGTAAGTGCCGTAGCCGCCGATGCACCGAACTCACGGGTGAGCCAGTTGGTGAGGTGGGTTTGTACGCCTTCTTTTTCTACCATCTTAATATCCCATGCCATGTCGAGGAAGAACTCCGTAAGATACTCTGCCGGTTTGATATCGCCTACGTTGAGTATCCAGAGTTTGCGCACGCCACGGTCGTAAGCCATCTTCATTTGCGTGTATACCAAAGCGGGATTGGTACTTGCCAACCAAAGATAGTCGTGCGGACGTCCCCAGTATGACATGTGATAGTACACCCCGTTACCACCCTTGCGGGCTTGTTCCTCGGGAGTTGGGAAATGGCGGATGTACCCGTAGTTATCGTCGCACCACATCAGGGTAACATCATCGGGCACTTGCAGACCGGCGTTGTACACATCGAGTACTTCTTTATAAGGAATAAACACCTGCGGAATGCGGGTAATATCGGTGTGATGGTACTTGGCAAGCAGGGCGCGTTGGTCTTTGAGCACATCGGCAATGGCTGCCTTTTGCTCGTCAATGGTATTGGCTCCCAACATCTTGCTGTCATGTACTCCCCGAATACCCAGCGTGTTGAAGTTATCGCTATTTGCCAATTCTTTGACACGTTGTTCCCAAAAATCGAGCACCGCCTGACGGTTGTGTACATAGTCGTACACGCCTTTGCCATCAAGTTTCCACTCGCCATTGGTATTACGATTCAGAGGTTCGCAATGGGATGAGCCTACCAGGATACCGTATTTATCGGCCACTTCCTTGTTGCCGGGTGTTACGTAGAATGGTACGGAGCATTCGTGCATGGCAGGCCAGAAGGTATTGGCACGCAAGCGTAGCAGGAGTTCGAAGATGCGGGCATGGGTACGCGGACCTATTTGCCCTTTCACGTCACTGGGTTCGTAGGTTTGCCAGCTCCAGGGGGTGAGTCCCCAATCTTCATCGTTGAGGAAGATACCCCGGTATTCAACCGTAGGGGCTTGGGTGTTTTGATAACCGGCTTCCAGGCGGAAGCTCTCTTGGGTAGCAGGATGCACATCGGCCCACCATTCCCACGGTGATACGCCGAGCATGCGCGAGAGTTCCATCACACCGTACGCTGTACCGCGCTTATCGCTACCGGTTATTACCAGACAAGGAGCACCTTTGCCGGGCACTACGGTAATCAGAAAAGCTTCGTGTTTACCATCAATGGCAGTAAAGTCAATTTGTTTCTTGAAAAGTGATTGATGCTTATCCAATGTACCCACAAAGATACGGGCGTCTTTGGTGGATGAAGTCACGCGGGGTTGTACATTCAGCACCGACTGACAATCTTGTACTAAAATCTGCAGGGCGGTATGCACTACTTCGGCCTCGTTCTTGTCGCAGGCAATGGTAAATGCTTGTCGGGCTTTCAATTCAAAAGGTTGTCCGCTTTGTGCATGGGCAGAAAATATACAGAGGCAACAAACGGTTGCCGATAATAAGAGGTGTTTCATGGTTGTTTTCATTAGTACCCTACAAAAGTAAGTGAATCTGCCCGCTGCCACCATAAAGCCAAATACAATATACTGGAATATTGTACAAGAATCGATTTTCCAACCAAATATGTGAACAATTATTAATTCCAGTTATTAAACTATGATTAATAGTTGTTTTATTGAAAACTATAGTTACATTTGCATATTCACTCTTAATACAAGCATAGAAATGAAGAAGTTAACACCCAAAGAAGAAGAAATACTCTCCTGTTTCTGGGAGAAAGGCCCTCTGTTCATTAAAGAACTGTTGGAACTGCAAGAGGAGCCCAAGCCACATTATAATACCCTGTCTACCATTGTGCGTATATTAGAAGAGAAAGGGTATATTGGATACAAAGCGTACGGAAATACGTATCAATACTATGCGCTGATTTCGCAGGAAGAGTACCGGGACAAATCATTAACCACCTTGGTAAACCGGTATTTCGGTAATTCGTACACGCGCGTAGTAAGTGCTATGGTGGAAGAAGAGAAGATTTCGGTAGAAGAGCTACAAGAACTCATCAAGCAAATAACTGCCCCTAAATAATACAACCGGATGGTAGCGTTCCTTCTCTACATAATCAAGTCGTCCTGTTGCCTGACTCTTTTTTACCTGGGCTACAAGGCACTGCTAAGCCATGAATCCTTTTTCCGTTTTAACCGGAAGGTATTGCTCGGCGGAATGTTTGTGTGCCTGCTGTTACCGTTGGTTAAGCTAAAAACCGAATCGGCAGGTATCATGCAGCAGCCATTTATGGAGTTGGAAAAAGTTATATCTGCCAGGGAGGTAGTAATGCACGCTACTGAGCATGTACCGGCAATGCCTGTTATACAGGAAAGCCACACAGCACCCTCCTCCTCTATTTTACTTTACCTATATGTGGTAGGATTCGGCATTACTCTATTCCTTTTAATACGCTCTTTTCTGGGCTTATATTATTTGTTGCGTAGCGGAAGAAAGATACAAGCCACCCAAGGGTATAGGCTTATCCTGCTCAACCGTCAACTTCCTCCTTTCAATTGGTGGAAATACATTGTCCTTTCGGAGAGCGACTACCGGATGTACCCCAACGAAATACTTGCACACGAGCAAGCACACCTTAACCACAAGCACTCTCTCGACCTGGTATTTGCCGAGTGTCTCATTTTGCTTCATTGGTTTAACCCGGCTATTTGGCTACTGAAACGGGAACTTCAAGATGTACACGAGTATCAAGCAGATACCGAAGTACTTAAACAAGGCATCGATGCAACGAGATATCAATTATTATTAGTGAAAAAAGCTGTCGGCTCCAGCTCCTACACTTTTGCCAACAGCTTTAATCAAAGTAAACTCAAAAAAAGAATTACTATGATGTGTAAAAAACAATCAAACCAACGAGCCCGGTGGAAACTGGCGCTCCTGGCACCGGCGGCTGTATGTACGCTGTATGCCTTTGCCCAACCGGACATGAACCGGCAGTTAAAACAGCTTATCCCGAGCGAAAGTACAACAATTCTGCAGGATAACCAAAACAGTTCGTTCTTTTTCGATGACGAACGGCAAGCTTTCCTCGACAAACTGTCGTACGAAGAGCGCATGGAGTGGTTAGAGAAGAATACCCGGGTGCTCTACCTCTTTGTAAACAAGAATGCCCAAATCATGTTTTCTAATGAGCGCATTACCCTTGAACAGCTACCGGCGAAGCTAAAAGCCGGCATACAACAAGCATGCAGTAATCCATTACCGATTACCATCTGCTACCTGAGCGACCTGGCAACGCCTGCCGATGCAAACAACAGCATTAAGGAAACGGCGTATGATGCCATTCGTTCCAGTGAAACGTTATTGAACGAGCACAACAAAAAGATCTTTTTCTACCAAGGTAGCCCCAAAATTGGTTCATATGCTTCATCAGGTCCCCGGTAATTCAAATTAGAAGCAATGTCATTTTAAAGGCGTAACATCTTTCCAAATAAGATATTACGCCTTTTTTTAGAAAGACAAGACAGCCATGTTATTTAACAGGAACTTTGAATGAAAAAGAAATAGTATTGGACACATGGGTTACGCAATCCGAAACAGAAAATCCGACAGGATATATATTATCAACATTCTTAGCACCCTCTTTATAAGCATTGATTGCATCCGGGTTTCCCTTCTTAACCTGTACTTTATTGTCATTGCCAAAATAGACGTAATAAATATCTGCGGCATTAACCAGACTGGTTTCTTCCTGCGAGAGGAGTACGTTTGACATCATTTTGTTGATAGCCACTCTGACTTCGCGTGAATCTGTGTCGGATTCGACTATTAACAATCCTACTTTACCATAGTTTACCCCACTGATATATGACATTCCTTTGGCTTTATCAGCCTCCTTTACTTCTTCTTTCAGAAGCTCTGCAGGTAAATCCATGTACAGGCTAAACAGCACTTGTTTAAAACAATAAATCACACCGTATTTTTTCGTCATTTCTTTTTGCATATAAGACGAGCCTGATACCAGTTCATCTAACTTCACACCTAAGTTAGCTACTCCTATGGCATATAACTGCTCGTGCGTATAGAATTCTGTTGTTCCGTTATCTGCAAAAAACGACTCGTTTTGTTTCGGCTTTCCTTCTATCACTTGTTTGGCAAAAGTATGCTGTTCTGCCCACGATGGCAGATAGGTCTTGATTTCTGCCACAGGAGCAGGAATCCAAACGGTTATGGGATTGAAAGTATATCCTGTAAATACCGGAATATCGGTATTGGATTCGGCATTATGGCTAACCAGATTTCCAAGATATATGTTGTTGCTGATAGCAGGATTTACAAACAGGTTGTCTGTTCCAAATGTATATTTCTTATCTCCAAGAATTGTACATTGTAGCTTAGTGAAGTGAGAAATTGGCAACCCCGGCATTCTGATAACATCTTTTTGCCCGTGTTGCTCAACAGTAAGTGTTTTGACTACATCGTTCCGGACAAACTTGAGTATAGCTTCCCGACTTTCCGGTTCTCTGTTCTCTTCAGTAATAATCGCTATCTCTGTATCCGTATTGCCGGATATGACATCAATTGAAATCCATGCCGGAATATCTTCTATTGTCCAGTCACCGTTAGCTGTGATTCCAACGGATTGGATGTCTTTGTCAGAAACCATTGAAATGAAGTCTTTGTCGAGTACCAGAACAGGTTGCTCTAATTCTTTTTGATCATTACTGCATGATAGAAGGAGAATCGAAAAGAGGGAAAGTAAATACATCCCAAGTAATTTAGCACATCCAGTTGTTTTCATTTTTTGCATTTTAAGATTATAGAATATCACAAAAGTACAACATTTATCCACATTAACACTACCAAATCAAGAAAAATTCCCTATCTTTGAGCAAATAAAATAGCATAATGACAGGAAGTTATACAAAGATTTGTACATTGCACCACGTATTCCGGATGAAATATAAAGACATTCATTGACGGGAATAGGAAAGGTATATACAAAAGCAAGGGAGGGGAACAGTCTGCACGCAGATTATTCCCCTCTTTTTATACAAACTGTTCCGTTTGGTTACCAATTGAGTATGGTTTGGTTACCAAAGTAGTTGCCCATGTTAAACAGCAAACACCGGCGTGGTAACCAAACGGCACTGGTCCGGTAACCAAGCCACACTTAATTGGTAACCGAAGAAAGCAGCATCTCCACACAAAACAAAAAACGACATTGATAATCATTTTCTTCTTTTTACACAGAACGAAAACTTGCATAAAACAAAATAAATGACGAATATTGCATTTCACACACTAACAACTACTACCATGAAAGCAAAGAAAGCAATCCTCATCGGCCTGCTGCTTGCAACGGGATTCACCGCCTCGCTGGCACAACCCGCCAAAGCACAAAAGTTTGAGTACCCCACTACCCTGCCTGCTTCTGCCGGAATCTCGTCAGATAGGTTGGTATATATCGACTGGTTGTTACAGGAGTATGTAGACAAAGGCATCATCCCGCAAGCCCTCACCTTTGTGGCGCGCAACGGCGTGGTAGTACACAATAAAACCTTCGGGTGGAGCAACATCGAAAACCGTACACCGTCACGGAAGGACGATATCTTCCGCAATTACTCGCAAACCAAAGCCATTACTACTGTGGCGCTGATGACACTCTTTGAACAAGGTAAGTTCCAGATTGACGACCCGGTATCGAAATACATCCCCGAATGTACCGACCTTGTATTGGTGCAACTCAAAGCGGATGGCAAATACACCACCCGTCCGGCTGCATCGCCCATCACCATTCGCCATTTAATGAGCCATACGTCGGGTATTGCCGGTAACCGCGATATTCAAACGCTTCGGCAGGAACAGATGAAAAAGCGGGATAACAAGCCCTACGAAACGTTGGCCGAGGAAGTAAAGGACTTGGTACAGTTGCCATTGGCTTTCGACCCCGGTACGCAATGGAACTACCACCCTTCATTGGATGTATGCGGTTATCTGGTTGAGTATTTCTCGGGCAAATCGTTGCGCGACTACATAAAGGAAACTATTTTCATTCCGTTGGGCATGAAGGACAGCGACTGGTATTACCCCGAAAGCTACCGTTCGCGCTTTGTTACGGCGTACAAGGAAGAGGACGGACAGCTGGTGGCTTATCCCGATGTATGGAGCGGTCGCAATCCTTTCGCCACCGACACACGTTATTGCCAGGCAGGAACAGGCTTGAACGGCACCATTGAAGATTATGCACGTTTCTGCCAGATGATTGCAAACGGTGGTACGTTTAACGGCAAACGCATCCTGGGGCGCCGCACCATCGAGATGATGGGCGTTAACCAACTGCCCTATCCCAATAACGGTGGACCCGATTTTCAATTCGGACTGGGATTCGAAATTTACCCGGACAAACCCATTGAGCGCAAAGGGGTGTACAACTTCACTCCGATGGTATCGCCCGGTTCACTGCAATGGGGTGGCGCGTACAATACCGATTATCTGATTGATGCCAAAGAGGGATTGATTATACTGCTGTATACCAACCGCGTTCCAGATACGAAGATTTGGGAGAAGTTCTTGAATACGGTGTATCAAGCATTACAATAATGAGATAATTCTGCATCCATATGCGGATTAATTAAAAGAGGTTTGTTATATTTGTCGATAAATTAAACATAGATTTTGTGAAACTATGAATATCCATTTTAATACAAACAAGTACTATGATGACAAAGAAAGAATCTCTGAAACTATTTGAGAACAAGAAAGTGCGTACCGTATGGGACAGCGAGCAAGAGAAATGGTATTTTTCTATTGTAGATGTTATTGCCGTATTAATTGACAGCGATGATTTCCAAACAGCAAGAAACTACTGGAAAGTATTGAAAAACAGGCTTCTAAAAGAAGGAAACGAAACGGTTACAAATTGTAACCAGTTGAAAATGCAAGCCACCGACGGCAAAATGCGTCTCACCGACGTAGCCGACACCGAGCAACTCTTCCGACTTATCCAGTCGGTACCTTCTCCTAAAGCTGAACCCTTCAAGCAATGGATGGCGCAAGTAGCCACCGAGCGCATCGACCAACTGCAAGACCCCGAACTATCCATTGAGCAAGCCATGCGCGATTACAAACGCCTGGGTTATTCTGACAACTGGATAAACCAACGCCTAAAAAGCATCGAAGTGCGCAAAGAACTTACTGACGAATGGCAGCGTAACGGCATGAATGGCACTCAATACGCCACGCTAACCGATATTATCACCCAAGAGTGGAGCCAACGCACCACCAAAGAATACAAGGCGCTCAAAGGTTTGAAGAAAGAGAATTTGCGTGATAACATGACCAACATAGAGCTCGCCTTAAACACGCTTGCCGAAGCCTCTACCACCGAAATATCCAAGCAGAAGAATCCCAACGGATTCAGTCAGAATGCCGCAGTGGCTAAGAGCGGCGGCAGCGTAGCCAAAGCTGCCCGCCAGCAACTGGAGTCGCAACTGGGTCGCTCGGTTATTTCGTCGGCCAATGCAAAAGACCATCTGTTATCGGGAGATAAGCGGGACGAATAAGAAAAAAAGAGCCAACTGTACATTCAATGCGGTTGGCTCTTTTTTTGAAGTTATTTGATAATCCGTACTCCCTTGGGAGCATCTATCTTCGAAGAAATAGTACCATTGGTTTGCTTGGTATGCTTAATCTTCACAACACCCAGGGGCGTGGGGAAAGTACCTTCTACCCATTGCAGGTCGCCCAAATGAGGTTCAATCTTTAAGACCTTGCAACCGGGTTCCATAACCTTTACACCCAACACATGCTCGGTAAGCCAGGCGGTAGGACCCGACGACCAACCGTGGCAGAAGCTGTGCCGGTAACCGGGATAGCAATACGCACCAAAGTCTCCGTGAATATCTTTCTTTCCTGCCGGAGTGAGCTCATCCAAACGGGCGGCATTGTGCAACCACTCCATATTGAAATCTTCCCAAAAGGTAGTAGCACCCATATCGAGCATAGCTCCCCAGAACTGACGGATGATATCCATTGCCTCCTGATACTCACCTGCCATAGCCTGCGCCTGTAGCATGTAGTATCCGTAGAAGGTAGAGAAGCCTTGCGCGCCTCCAACCGAAACCACCTCATCGCATGCTTTCTTTGCATCCATAATGCCGGAAATAGCCATCAGGGAAGCAGCTTGCTTCAACTGGTTGTGGTCTTTTACCTGCACATTCATGCGGTCGATGCACGACTTGGCCTTATCGGCATACGCAGGTTCCCGCAGGATGTCGCACAGTTTCACCGCATTTTGCATACCCCACACAATGAGGGCACGGAAACCTGCCTCTACTCCCTTTTCGTTGGGCGACGAAGGCCAATCGAGGAATCGCCAGGCGGCCAACGTTTCGGTTCCGTCGGTGGCAATCTTATCGCTCACCTGGTCGATAAGTCCCAGGATATAGGGTTTATGTTTCTCCAAATACGCCTTATCGCCACCGTGCAGGTACCATTCGTAGTTGATAATGAGGTACCACAACGAATAGGCGCTCATGCCATTCATCCAGGCAGGCAGGGGGTATTGTTGACAAGCCAAATCGAGAGTTTTGGGCACTACTTCGTTGTTGCCGAATACCCGCATGATGGTAGCTACTTCGGGGTGCATATCGCCCAACCAAATAATACGGTCGCGCTTGATGCCGTCCCACAGGTATTCCTGCATGTTGAGGTGTACGGTGTAAGCACCTGTCAACCATATCTGATTAAGGCGGTCGTCGTTACTCTTGAACGAACCTAAGTACGGAATATCGCGGTAGCGCAGAATGGCACGGGCTTCTTTCAGGCGGATGGTGGTATTGCGTTGCAGCAGGTCGATACGGACAAAGCGGAAACCAGTGTTGCCCATTTCGATGAGTCCGTCGCGGGGAATCTCCATGATGATGTCACGCTTGGCATGGTCGTCGGTAGAGAAATTCACCTTCCATTCGCTGTTATTGGTCTGACTGTTGCACTCGCCTACCGATTCGCCGAAACGGATGCGTACCAACGAAGGTTCGCGACGCGAGGAAGTGCCCATGAGCAGTTGCAAACCGCCGTGCAATTCCTTACCGTAATCCAGCAGGATGGAGGCTGTTTCGTTATCGGTACTCGTGAGCTCGCACATATTTTTCTTACCCATCTCTGCCTGACTGTTTCCCGGCCTCAGCAACACGTTCTCATTGGTTACCAGTTGGCCATTGCTCCCGGCAAACTTCCACACTACCCGTTGCGGGGAGATGTAGGCGCGTGCCAGTTCGTCTTGTTGAGTGGTAGTGGCATATTCCGCGCCGAATACGGGAGGGAGATTAGCCTGTTGGGCAGTGGCTGTTACACATAGTAACAGAGCCAATGTAGTTAGTTTCAGTGTTTTCATATTCGTTTATTTAAGCTTTTCAAAATAAGGTAACCTACTTAAAGGTACATCGATGGCAATGGTTTTACCACCTCGGTGTATCTTGCCTAAATCGTCTTTCCAACGGCCTTTGGGGAGCTTTACCAATCCTTTGTGTTCCGGCGTGAATGCCGGAGCTACCAGGTATTTACTACCCAGCATAAACTGGTTGGTACAGGTAGTAAAGCCTTCGTTGGGAAACTCATACTCCATGTGGCGTACAATGGGTTCGCCTGTTTGTGCCGATTCACGCGCACATTGCATGATATACCCGCCCATTGCTTCGTGCAGGCGCGCCATATCTTTTACAATAGCCAGATTCTCGGCATTCAGTACGCGCCAGGGAGCTACGGAGAATTGCATCATGGGCATCAAGGCATGCACCTGTGCCGAGCGTACAATCAACCTCTGGTCGAACTTGCTCTCGTCCAGGTCAAGGAACGACTTAAACTGTCCGCCACCAATCATATCGGGGCAGGTATAAGCATAGCCCAACAACCCGGCAGCAATCATTTGCGGAATAAGCGACTGAACGGCACTCCATGAATAAGCCTTGTCGCCCAGGCGTTGTACCAACGGCTCACCGCCCATCTGCCACCCGGCACGATACTCGTTGTACGGAAACTCCAGGCCAATCTTTGCCCAGGCAAGGGTATGGTCTACCGATAAAGCATCTTTTTTATAGCTTACCAGATTAGGGTCGGTGTAGAAAGAATTATCGCCGGCATCAAATTTAAAGCCGTCTACGCCGTATTCTTGTTGCATCCCTTTGAGCACCGATACAAAGTAAGCGGCAGCTTCGGGGTTGGTGAGGTCGTAACAAGCGCTCTGCCCGTTCCACCAATCCAGAATGGCAGGGGCGCCGTTTTTGGTCTTTATAAGATAGCCTTTGGATTTGAGCAAACGGTATTCCGGACTGTCGGCCGATACAAACGGACATATCCACAGCATTACTTTGAAGCCCATCTCGTGCAACTGCTTAATCATCCCCTTGGGATTGGAGAATTTCTCGGGACGAAAATCGAAATTGCCATAGTATTTCTGCCAGTTATCATCCACCATCAGTACCCCTGTGGGGAAACCATTTTCAACAATGGAACGGGCATATTTCAGGATATCATCCTGATTCTGGTTGTACATCAGTTCAATCCAGGTATTATACTGCGGATGGGTGAAGAAGAGTGATTCCGGCAGAACACCCGTAGGTTTGAAGTGCTTTGCACAGGCCGACAGATACGCATCGCGCAAGGTAGAACCTGCTGTGGTCACAGCGATTGCCTCGTAAGGAGAGTCCAACAGGATACCGCTTTGGGTCACCGAGAAGGTAAACGGATAGTCGCTCCACACATAACGTCCCTTGTTGGAGAGTAACAGAGGAACTACCTGGTTGTTTCTGTTCTGTGAAGCCAGGTTGAACGCTGCAACCGGTTGCAAGTAGGGCATTTGGTCGCCATAAGCTACTACACCACCCCACCAATATTCGCCGGCAAGCGGTTTAATCTCGGTAACGTGCTGCGCCCATACAACCTTGCCCAGCAACAGAAGTAGAAATAGAATAATTGGTTTCTTCATTGTACAAATTTATTCAGCAGCCGCTTCGCCTACAAACTCCTTATAGGTTACATTCTTCTCTTTTACATCCAATACGTTTGATACCAGGTTGATAAACTTATTTACCTTATCTACATGTACATCTTCGAGCACAATATTACGGGCAGGTAATTCAGCATGAGCTTTCAGTTCATAAATAGCATCGGCACTCTCGCAACGCAGGTTCTTCATGTACAATCCTTCAATGCGGGTGAGGCGACGTTCGTAGGTAGGCACCAGGTCCTTCCACTGGTACAATACTTCCGTGTCGACCTCCATCACACGCCAGGCTTTCTTGGCCGATACGTTCTCCATGTAGATATTCTCTACAAAGGCACCGCGACGGTGGTTGGTTTTCACGTAAAACAGGCGCATTACATCGCTCAGCGACTTGCAATCGTGCATGTACACATTGCGTACACCACCCGACATTTCACTGCCGATACCCAGCAACACATGTCCCTGGATAATGGTACAGTTACGAATCACGATATTCTCGGTAGGTGTATTCAGGCGCCAGGCATCGCGGTTACGGCCCGATTTGATAACCACCGCATCGTCTCCCTGGTCAAATATACAATTTTCTACCAGAAAGTTGCGTGTCATCTCCAAATCGATACCGTCGTTGTTGTGTCCGTGGGCACGTACATCGAGGTTGCGGGCTACCCCACCATCACACAGGAACAGGTGCACCGTCCAAAACGGACTCTCGCGAATCTTGAACCCGTCTAACAATACATTCTTGCAACGATTAAAGTGGATAAGGTGCGGACGCATGTTGTACTCTCCCACCGCCATCTGACGTTGCTCCACCGGTACATCGGTAGATGCCTGGGTGTACAGGTCTTTCAACCCATCCATGTGAGCTTGCGGACGTTTGAACCATACTTTCCACATATCCATCTTGGGTTGCAGGGTACCCGCACCGGTAATGGCTACGTTTTCGCACTCAAAGGCATAAAGCAGCGGCGAGTAGTTGAAGCACTCCATCCCTTCCCAGGAAGTTTGTACGGCGGGCAGGTAGGCTTGCGGATCGTCTACAAAGTTGAGTACGGCACCCTCGGCCAGGTACAGGTTTACATTGCTTTTAAAGTGGATGGGACCTGTTACCCAGGTTCCGGCAGGTACTACTACCCTGCCCCCTCCTGCTTTGTTACAAGTGGCAATGGCTTTGGCAATGGCTTTGGTATTATCTACCTTATCGCCTTGCTTGGCTCCGTACTTGGTAATCGGGAAATCCTTTTGCGGGAAGATGAATACTTTGATAGGCTCCATCGGGAACGGAGCATCTACTTTAATTGTTTCGTAATTACCGGCTGTAGCGGTGAGTGTGGTAGCAAACAGGCAGGCTATGGCTGCCGCCTTTACAAATAGCTTTTTCATAATATGATAATTAATTAGAACTCGTTAGCAGTTACAAAAGTAGTCAAAACGTACACGGAAAAAGATAGAATGTTATTCAATAAACTGGAATAGCGTACAAAAAGCATATCAGTAGAACATGCACTCCATTACTTATCGCAAGATGAGCACTCTATTGCCGTCGGTTTTAACCGACGGTATAATAATGGAAAGCGAAGCGACCTCCTTTGTGGGTTTTAACCCAGGCTTGTTATTAATTTGCCAATAATAAACCTGGGGTTAAAACCCACAAAGGTATAAATAATTGTCTCATGCTGCGCAATCCGTCGGTTAAAACCGACGGCAATAGAGTGCTCATCTTGCGATAAGTTTATTCAACGGAAATGGAGTGCATGTCCTGTGTCTTTTCTGATTTATTGCACTTTTCTATTGTTTCGCAGGCCCATGACTACAAACAGATAAAAAGAAAATATTATCGGCTAATATAAAGATATGATAGGCTGAAACGGCGTTTTCATCAGCTAATATCTGATTATTAAAGCCTGAAGCAAGTTTTTCAGCCCATCATAATTTCCCCTCTATGCTCTCTGTGTCCTCTGTGGTGAACCTTATTCCTTACTCATCAAAAGGCGTAGCTTCTAACAGGTAAATAGCATCCAGGCTCCACATGGCAGCATCGTTGGTGCTTACATTCGGATTCTCGTCCAACGGAGCGGGAACTTCGGGAGGCAACAGGCGGCGACTGGTAAACGGGGCATTGTTACGTCCCCGGAGCAAATCGTTCCAGGCTTCTTTTCCCCATTCGGGTTTACGCTCCAGGTAAGCCGCATAGCTCAACAGACGGGAGATGCGGAATCCGTTGCCACTGATATCCATGGCTTGTTTCTTGTAGAGGGCGGCATGGTCTAACCAGGCTTTTTCCCAGGCGGGCAGGTGAATCATGCGTTGCATCTCGTTCATGATTTCGAAACCACCCATGATGGTCATTAAGTGGTTGGTATTCTGCATCGCCGGATCGCCTTCGTAACTGATGATTCCTGTTTTCGGATCGAAGCCGAGGGCTTTCGGACCGGTAAACAAACCGTTAGGCAATGCCGAAATGCTTTCCATACCTGCCAGTATCTTATCCCGGTATGCCGTGTTGCGGGTACGCTCCCACTCCGTCATCCAGTTACCGGCGTAGGCAAGCCAGTCGGGCCCCACCCGCAAACGTGCCGGAGCGGTACAGGGGTATTGCTCACGCGGCTCTGCCAGGCGCATGGGATCGAGGGTATAGAGTTTCTGCTCGCTGTCTTTTACTTCGGTCATCAGGTCACCACTGCGTTCATCGGTGGTAAGGTAATAATAGAAACGGTTCCACGCTGCCTGACTGATACGGGCTTCTTTGGCACCACATCCCCAATGACTCACGTTGTGGCGACTACCCAATCCGGCATTCTCGCCCAGGTGATACACATCGACCTCGGCTGTATGGCGACTCATAGCCTCCGCCATTTTCCAAATATCCGCCCTACCGCTACGCAGGAAATTATACCACAGCCACATGTTTGAGGCGAGTTCGGTATTGTCCCACGCAAAACCTCCAATATCGTATCGCCAGGTATGACGAACGGGGTCGTACGCATGCATTACATCGCCGTAATTCCAAAAGCCGTACCATTTGTTCTGCTCGATGGCTTTCTGGTAGAAGGAGATATAGGCGTCCAGACGGTCTTCTACATCCGCACGGAAGGCGGTAGAACGGTCGGGTAAGCTCCACACGCCAAAGGCTTGTTGGGCATGCAGGTACTCGGGCGTACACATTAACGGTGAAGCGGTAGAGAGTACATTTGCCATAGCGGCTATGCCTTCCTTACCCGGGTAAGCAGGCTGCGGAACCAGTGTCAGCGTGTGCGTACGGGCAATGCCGTAGGGAGTACTGAGCCCCTCTTGCACATCTTCGTAACTGGCCTCCAGGTCGTGTGCTACGTGGTCGTAGTGGCGCAAGTCCATGGCTTCGGCCTCCGGGCTCCACAGCCAGGCAGTTACCGAAGCTTGTGCGGTGCGGGCACCCGTTACCTCCAAGGACGAAGGGTACGATTGCCAAAAGTCGTGCAAACAAACTCCCAAGCCACCGCTTACATCGCCCGCAAAAGCATACCCTTCGGAACGGCTACCGGAGAAGGTACCAATCCAGGGACGGTCGGCACATGCGCGTTTACGGATGCTGAACGCATCGGCGGTAAGTTGTGACAGGCGATAGCCATCCCACGAAGCCCAATGGTCTAACAGGTAACGTCCCTTTTCGTCAAACTCCTGATAGTCCTGAATGCGTTTGCCTTCCATTTGTTGCTGTTGCACTCCCTGACCAATGGGACGACGCCCCACCAACGGTTGCACCGGTTCGCTCCATACACCGCCATCGGCACCTGAGAAAGCTACGTGACGGTTGTACAACGCCTCGCGCATAGGAACATCAAAGCGTACACCCAAAGCACGGATAAAGTCCTTATCCTGATCGCCATCGTACACAAAGGTGTGTACCATCTTTATTTGGTTACTGCCGGCATAGAAGTACAAGCGTACGGTAAACGGCAACCACTCACGACCGCCCAGTGTATGAACGCCTTCTACTTTAACCAAGGCACGTACGGAACCGCTGCGCTCCAGGGTTACTTGTTTGACTTCGCTTACGTACTCCTGCAGATTTATTTGAGAAGTGCCTTCGCTGATAACACGGTCTTGTGTAGAACAGATAAGATGGGCTTCTCCACCCACTTTTACATTTCCGTATAGCAGACTATCGAGAACCGAACCGTTCTTACCGGAGATAAAAGCAGTAACAGCACCGGTATGGATGGTGATAGTACCGTCTTTCTCAGTGACCTGCAATGCAGTAGCCGCTTTCTTGGTTTGTTTACCGCGTTCTATCGCCAGTTGTACTTTTTCGGTATTGGCAGGTACTACAGCGGCAAATCCACCCCACTTTACCGAACCATCGGGCCAGTAAGCCAACGGCCAAAAGTCGGCAGGCACCTGAGCGTGTGTGCGAGTAGTTACATTTACTTTATTATCCGGCAGTAGTTGTCCTTGTGCAAAGGGCACACCGAAACTAACCGGAACATCTAACGCAGGAGTATTCCCCACCCAACCCAATTGCACAGGTTGCTCGTAGGGATTTACACAACTGTATGTAAAGTTTGTAATGCGCGTGCGCGACAAAGTGGTACGGAAACCAAACCAACCGGAAGTCAGCGGGCTGGCATCGCGGAAATCGACTAATCGCTTACCATCTATGTAATAACACACACGATTGCCTTCGTTGGTAATACGTATGTGATACCATTTGTTGGCTTTCAACAGATGATCGGCATCGGTATATTCCCGCAGAATAGCAGGACGGGCAGTGGCATCGGTAATACCTTGCTCGTTACCATCGTACCGGCGAAAGCGGGTGGTCTTGTTTGAGTTGCCTCCATAGCCTACGTAATAAAGTTGCAGGGCATAGCTGTTCAGGAATACGCCGTTCCGTTCTTTTTTCCGTTTGAAAATATCATTCGGGTATTTAGGGTCGGAAGCCATCCAGAAGCAATTCAAGTCGCTCAGGCGATCGCCGGGTTTTCCTTCGTCCATCACGCAGGCATCGTATTCAATTACTACCTGCCCGCTCATCTGCTCGTTGCGCCAGAGGGTTAATCCTTTAGGTGATAGTATTTCGAGTGTATCGCCCAGGAAAGAGAGTTTATAATCGGGAGCTTCCGATTCTACCGTCCAGTACCGGGCAAACTGCTTGGCATTAAGTGCAGAAGGCTGTTGGTTTTGTGCTTTTACCTGAGGAACCGTACACAACATCAATCCTCCTAAAAAAAGTAAAACTATATTTCTCATATTCCTTAATCAACTATGTTCATTACAAATTGAAGGAGCTGTGTCAAAAGTATGATTACTTTTTCTATAAGTTACGATTTGCAAGCAAAGGGCTGAAAGCCCGAAATACTTCAGCCCGGGGTGTTAACCCCGGGTAATGAGATACGCAGAGAGCCCAAGTGCTGGAAGCACGTCACAGGATGTTGTAGCGTGCTTCCAGCACTTATTGGTGATTGGTTTTATCGACCCGGGGTTGACACCCCGGGCTGAAGTATTTCGGGCTTTCAGCCCTTTGCTTGCGATTTATAACTTACTCAAAGAACGATGGGGCTTTTGACACACCCTCTTCAACGCTTTGAATAGATTTCTATGTTTAGTATCCGGTCAATCTATTTATATTTACCGTTCCATACTTTTGCCCATAATCTCTCCCACTCCGGTTTGTCCGTATCGTTTACAAATGGCTGGTCTTTCGAGGGAAACACCCTGCCATCAGCCGCAAAATCGACTTTTACCATTCCCGGCATTTCTCTGAAAGGCGATTGAGTATCGTTTCCAAAATATGTACACCACCATTGACCATCCTTGTCTTTGAGGTAAGAAGTACCGCCCCCGCAAGGAACTGCTTCGTGCCGCCATTTATAGGGCCCGTAAATATTGTCTGAAACAGCTACCATGCTACTGTATCGTCCCTGGTAAGAATCGGCGGCCGTCAGATAATATAACCCGTTCCGTTTAAACATGAACGCGCCTTCGTGTCCTATATCCTGGCAATCCCTCTTCGTTGGGCAATTACCGGCATGATGGGTGGGGTCTAAATCGGGATCCAGCAAAACAGGTTTTACCGGTTCTTCGGCTAATCCGCTCATGTCCTCTTTCATTCGGGCAACCCATCCGCCTCCGTAGATTAAGTAAGCGTCTCCGTCTTCATCTTCAAAAAGCGACGAATCAATATCGGTGTACCACCTGGCATCGTTAGCCAACGCATTTACGTAAGGGCCTTCAGGCTTTCCGGTTGCGCTTTTCAGCAAACCTCTATCTCCGGGAGGCATGCTGAGGGCGATGAAGTAGTTGCCTTTTACATAGTGAATTTCGGGAGCCCATAAAGCTCTGACTGCTCTTCTGTGGAATCGCCACTGCTTTTCCCAGGTTGCGTCTTTCTCAAATGTCCATACAAGTCCCATGTAATCCCAATCTTTCAGATTGTCAGATACCCATAGCTCAACGCCATCGTTGAAGTGCCAGATGTCTGAACCGGTAGAACCTGTCAGGTAATACCTTCCATCTCCACCTATGCAGATTACTGCATCACGTATTTGTGCATCGAACAAAGGCTGGATATTGGGAGTCAGTCCTTCTTTTACTGCGCTGCCCCTTTCTACATTCGTATTATATTTCAGCCATTTGGGACTCGGGCCACCTATGGCTTCACTGTTAGGACCGCTTATTCCCAGGTTTATATTCCGGGCTTCACCTTTTTTGGCAGCCACCTCGAAGTTTTTTGTTTTCACCTGAAGATACAAGGAGTCATTCCCCAAGATTAGTTCGCACATGGTAACGTCATTCGGATATTCGGACGACTTTACACGCACCTTAATTTGAGTACCCGCCGATAACGAATCGGCTTTATTCACCCATTCTCCATCATTGACACTTAACTCTCCATTGTTTACAACAGCCGAGAGAGGGTCGGCAACATCTCCTTTTATTTTTATGTTTTCCGACTCTATCCAAACCAATGAATCAACATCGGTTTTTGCCGCAAACTCCCAAGCTGCTGTTTTTTCACTCCGGCAAGAAAGCGTGACAACTCCTTGTACAATGCCTAATACTAATAATGCAAGTGTTTTGTAAGTGATTTTTTTCATATATTATTCTCCCAAATAGTACGAAGGAACCGGTGCTTGCGGATATCCCATGGAGCGGTGTGCTACGTAATTACGGTAAATAGCATCCTGCATCAAGGTTACACGGCGGTCTTTAGCGGGAATATTGGTGCGGTAAATCCGGAGTTCGCCGGGAAGTGCCGTTACAATCTCTTCGCGCCAGTCGCCTTGCAAGTCGGCAATCAATACAATATCGCCTTGAATGCCTTCGGTCAGGGTTTCGCCTTTCCATTTTACCACGCTTTGTTCACGACCACCCGATGAAGAGCCTGCGCCCCAACGGTTATCGTCGCCTTTAAAGGTTTCGCGAAGCAAGTCGCCATCCCACCAGGCCCAGTTACGGCAAGAAGGAACATCGTCTCCCTCGCCTAACTTCTTACCATCGGCCGAGAGCAGATACTTATCGGTGCTTCCGCCCTTGCGGTCTTCAGTAGCGAAACATTCCAATCCCGGACTTGTGGGGTCGAAGTCGGTCACCATACCATCGCCTACGTGCATGGTTTTATGACCGATGTTCCATACTTGTTCGCCTGTCTTGGCATCTACCACACATACGCCGCGACCGTTGTCATGCCACGGTTCCAGGGCCAGAAATACTTCCATTCCCGGACGGTTGGGGTCAATATCAGTTAAGTAAATTTTATCGGGGTGTCCCAATCCGGCCGACCACAACAAGGTACCGTCATCGTCCAACGCACAAGAGCCCAGGATAATTTCATCACGTCCGTCACCGTCTACATCGCCACAAACCATGTTGTGCGAACCCTGGCTACGGATAACCGGGTTTTCTTCGTCACCATCCCAATGCCAGGCACGTACCAGCTTATCGCCTTGCAATGTCCAGGCATCTACCACCATTTGTTTGTAGGTACCGCGGCAAGCCAGAATATACGGAGTTTTTCCATCTAAGAATGCCATACCAATCTGGTTACGGTTACGGCGCACCAGGTTACCCAGGCGGAAGTTACGTTCGGGCCAGTCTACACGGGCAATCTCCTTGCCTGTCATGCCATCGAGGATAGACAGATACTCTTCGCCTGTATCTACGCGTCCTTTTTCGTCACGTTGTACGTTATCGGGAGCCGTTTTCAACGCTACTTCGGCTTTGCCGTCGCCATTGAAATCGTACACCACGAAAGGCGAATACCAAATGCCCGGCTCGATACCTTGTCCCAGGTCTTTGCTCCACAGGAAGGTGCCGTCACTCAGGTACGCTTCAATCTGGAAAGTTTTACCGGTTAAGTCGCCCGGCATGCCCGGGTCAACATTCGACTCCGGCGTACGGATGATGTAATCGTAAATACCGTCACCGTTCAAATCGGCTACGGCTACTTTACCGGCTTTTACGGCACGGTTCAGCTTGATGGATGTATAGCTAAGCGGAGCCAGTGCCGCAGCAGCCACCTCTACTTTTTCCGAAGCCTTCTGCTC
>JAVBVL010000108.1:0-7346 GCA_031554285.1 Bacteroides sp. | reverse complement strand
AAGCAGCAAGAGCGTAATTGTTTTCGCCAGATAAAATTTTAGTAACTGAGATTTAAGTGCCAATCACTGACGCACTGCATGCTTACATACCATTTCTGCCCGCTGTCAAATCCAGTCAACCCCGTATTTGCATAACGTGCTTACATATGCGGTGCAAATATAGACATTGTTTTTAGAAAGAGTGCTACGCTTTTACATTTATTGGATATTTCTCTTTGTACTTAGCACTTGCTTTTAAAAATCTATGTAATTTTGCATCAGTATAGGCTTAATTATAACTTAATATCTATGGAACTGCAAATTATACAAAGTAAGATTTATGAGATACGAGGTCAAAAGGTAATGCTCGACTTTGACTTGGCTGAGTTGTACGGAACTGAAACCGGACAACTCAAACGAGCGGTAAGACGCAATATCGAGCGGTTTGAGGGCGAAGACTTTATGTTTGAACTTACCAAGGAAGAGCTTTCAAGATGCCAATTTGGTATCTTGAACAAAGGGCGGGGAAGCAATTTTAAATACATGCCCTTTGCGTTCACTGAATTGGGAGTTGCAATGCTTAGCAGTGTACTAAATTCAAAGACTGCAATAGAGATTAACAGAAGTATTATGCGAGCTTTCGTGGTTGTTCGCCAACTAATAAGCCTTCCTCAAACAGATAAGGTTACTGAATTACAGAGCGAAGTAAAAGAGCTCAAAAAATACATGGAAGAAGTATTCACAGACTACAACGACATCAACGAGGATACCCGGATACAACTGGAACTCATTAATCTCACGTTAGCAGAGCTTCAAGCAGACAAGAAGTTAACAGATAAGCCACGCAATCCGATAGGCTTCAAATAAAATCGTGTATCTTTGCCCCTATTGCAAACCAATAATACATAATAATATGATGAAGACAGTAGCAGGGCTGTGCGCCGTGGGCATGATGGTAGGCGGATGTGCGCCGAAAAAGAGTGCCCAAACAAATGCAGATACAGATGCCGAACTCACCATGGTGGTAGGTACATATACCTCGGGCGAAAGCAAAGGCGTGTACTCATTCCGTTTTAATCAGGAAACGGGAACAGCTACTCCGTTGGATGCGGCAGTAGTAGAAAATCCTTCTTATGTAACATTATCGGCTGATAATAAGTTTGTGTATGCGGTAACGGAAGGCAATGAGCAATCGGCCGTAACGGCACTGGCGTTCGATAAAGAAACGGGAAAGTTTACTTTCCTGAATAAGCAGGCTACAGATGGAAAAGGGCCATGTTACATATCAACCAATGGAGCATTGGTAGTAACGGCTAATTACAGTGGTGGAAGTGTTTCGGTTCTTTCACTGGCAGCAGATGGCACATTACTCGCTCCGGCTACCGTATTCCAGTTTGAAGGAACGGGACCCGATGCCAATCGTCAGAATCAAGCACATTTACACAGCACTCTTTTTACTCCAGACGGAAAATACCTGTTGGCTCCCGACTTGGGAACGGATAAGATTCACAAGTTCGTGGTACATCCGGCTACGGAACAGGAAGCAGCGCACCTGTCCATCGGTACACCGGAAGCGTTCAGCGTGGCAGCAGGTGCAGGTCCCCGCCATCTTACTTTCAGCAACGACGGAAAGTTTGCTTACTTATTGAATGAGTTATCGGGAACAGTGAATGCCTTTACATACGCCGATGGCATGTTGAGCGAGATACAAGCCATTGCCACCGATAGTGTAGTAGTCAGCTCGGGCTCTCGTGGTAGTGCGGATATTCACCTCAGCCCGGATGGCAAATACTTGTACGCCAGCAACCGTCTGGAAGCTGACGGACTTGCTATTTTCAGTGTCAACGAAGCAGATGGTATGCTGACGAAAGTGGGTTATCAGCCAACGGGTATTCATCCACGCAACTTCAACATTACACCCAATGGTAAATACGTACTGGTGGCTTGCCGCGACAGCAATGCCATCCAGGTGTATGAGAGAGATGCCACCACCGGCCTGCTCACCAATACGCAACAGGAAATCGTGGTAGACAAACCGGTTTGCATCAAGTTTGCCGAGTAGTCAAATCAGTAAAGAGAATATGATTCATACGGTAATATTTGACATAGACGGAACATTGCTTGATACGGAACATACCGTATTACACTCCCTCCGGGACACCATCGCCGAGCTAAAAGGCAAGGAACCCGAGTTGTCCGAACTAACCTTTGCGCTGGGTATACCCGGAGAAGTAGCCCTGCAACAGTTGGGCGTTGAAGACATGGATAGAGGGAAGGCAGTCTGGAACAAGTATTTCCAGGCGTACTCTCATGCGGTAAAACTGTTTGCCGGAGTTGAAGATGTTATCAAGGAGCTAAAATTGCAGGGATATAAATTGGGCGTGATAACCTCCAAAACGAGAGAAGAATACAAAACCGACTTTAGTCCTTTCGGGTTAGACAGCTATTTTGATGTCGTTATTTGTGCGGAGGACAGCGCGCGCCCTAAACCTTTTCCTGACCCCATGCTCAGATACCTGGAAATATCGGGCAGCCAAAATGAGGAAGTCGTTTATATTGGAGATACAGCGTACGACATGCTATGTGCCTCCGATGCGGAAGTTAAGTTTGGATTGGCCCTGTGGGGCTGCCATTCCCTGAAAAACATCCGTGCCGATTACTATTTCAATGCTCCCAAAGATATACGCTACGCCTTGTCTGTCGACAAAGGAACTCCCAACGAACTACAATGGGTAAAGTTGGCTATGGAGTTACAATTTCTCTCACAAGGAGGACTCACTTACTCAAAAGACAGGTTTGACATTGAACGTTTCGAACGGATTCGGGAAATCTCAGCCGAAATGATGAGCTTAGGCAGCGGATACTCCAAAGAGTTTGTGAAAGAGGTGTTTTGCAACGAAACGGGATTCCAAACGCCCAAGCTGGACACAAGAGCTGCCATCTTTCAACAGGATAAGATATTGCTCGTCGAAGAAAAGAACGGTACGTGGTCGTTGCCCGGCGGATGGGTGGATGTGAATGAGTCGATAAAATCGAACACGGTAAAGGAAGTGAAAGAGGAAGCCGGGTTAGATGTTGTGACGGTTAAGTTAATCGCTGTACAGGACCGGAATTTGCATAATCCACCTGTATATGCTTATGGAGTTGCCAAGGCTTTTGTGCTTTGCGAAATTGTAGGAGGGCACTTCTCTCCCAATATAGAAACCGTCAGCAGTGAGTACTTCGGCCTCAACGAGCTACCCGTGTTGGCGGAAGAAAAAAATACCGCCGCACAAATCAAGTTGTGCTTTGAAGCGTATTACGCTAAAGATTGGGATACTGTTTTTGATTAAACAGCCCGCCTGCAAACTATCCTTTAATGCTTTACCGATTTTACCGTAACACCTTTCCCCTGCTTGGTACACTTAAGCGTTCCGTGGCGCAGCTCGCCGGTGGAACAGTTGAATACCATATCCGGATTAAAGTGTTGCCCGTTGAACCGTACTTCCAAATGCAAGTGCTCCGTGGTGGCACGACCGGTACGGCCGGTTAATCCGATGGGTTGACCGGCTTTTACCGTATCTCCGCTTTGTACCAGGTTCACAAAGTTGTGACTGTACACCGTTTCCAGTCCGCAGACATGGCGCACTACGATTACATTGCCGTAAGCAGCGTAGGGTTTTGCCATGCGTACTACCCCGTCAAACGCACAACGAATGGTATCCTTGGCGCAGGTTTTAATATCTGCACCGGTATGCGACCGTTTTCCTCCGTAGGGAGAGATTACTTTGGCTCCTGCCAACGGGAAAACATATCCGCTGGCAGCCAAGGAATCTAAGCAGATAGTCAGTTTGTTGCTGTTAGTGAATAATCCGGGAGTGGCCGTGCGCACATGATTCACCTCCATGAAAGAGAAGGATGTTTGCGCTTTG
This sequence comes from Bacteroides sp., assembly GCA_031554285.1. Lineage (GTDB taxonomy): Bacteria > Bacteroidota > Bacteroidia > Bacteroidales > Bacteroidaceae > Bacteroides. Next base: position 3,456 of record JAVBVL010000108.1, on the reverse strand, counting down.
GCAAATAGAGTAAGAGAGGTAAATATCAGTATAAGGAGTAATTTCTTCATGGTTTCTCTTCAAATAGTCCCTGCAAAAAGGGAGAAGGTGCAACTAATAATTATTCAAAAAAGAGTACTTGCCCGCCGTCTGATTCTGTATAACGGCGTAGCAACTCCTGCGTCATCCCGGCAGCTTCGCGTAATCCTTCTTTACCGCTGTATCCGTTGATAATGGCTAAGATGTGTGTAGTACCTATATCCATCTTGGTACGCTCGTGGTCGCTTGTAGGTGTACCGATGCCTCCTACCGCATCGCGGTAAACGGGTAAGCCTTCGATGTTGAGCACCCCGCGACCGATTGCTTCAAACGGTTCTTCATTGCGGCCGATACCCAGTTCCAGCGTGGCGCCTTGAATCTTATCAGCATCGAAACCACCGATGGAATAACCTGTACGAAGCGAAACAAGGTTAATCAAATCTACCAATGTATCAATCTGATACAACGGAATACCGCGCATCAGACGGCGACGCAAGGCCTCGGCAGATGGGCGGTAGCGTCCGGGATCTTTCCCGCAACGTTTGTATGCCTCGCGGGTAGCGGCAATAGGTGCGTTGCGCTTGATGTCATCCAGTTGTGTGGTGGTGGTTAACTCCCCGGTGAAGCGGTTAATCTCCTCCCAAAGTCCTTCGCTGTATGTGGTATTTTTTACTTCGGCATATATGGCCGCTCCGGCGAAACCGGGACAGGCATTCTTTAATTCCGAAGCTACGGTAATGGTAAACATTGTGTACTTTTATTTAATCATGATACCCGACAGGATACGTCCCGAAGCAATGCCCAACCGTCGGGCAGAGAAGAACGTTTCATGTTCCTTGTATGTGCATATTCCGGCTGTTTCTATCTGCGAGGCAGGTACGCCGAAAGCAAGCAGTTGCAGGCGGTTGGCTTCCCACAAGTCGATATGTGCCTTGCCGGTTTGCGGGTTGCGTACGGCAATCTGCTCCATAGGGAATGCCGCGTCACGAAAAGCGTCGTACACCTCCTCACCTACTTCGAACGAAGCTTGTGAGATGCTTGGGCCAATGCAGGCTACCACATCTTTCCCTTCGGTACCGTATTGAACCGCCATTTGTTGCAACGTATGCTCTACAATGCCTTGTACCGTTCCGCGCCAACCGGCATGTATGGCGGCAACGGCTTTACGTACGGTATCATAAAGCAATACAGGCACGCAGTCGGCGGTAGAAACACAGAGACAATAGCCCCTAATCCCGGTAAGAGTTGCGTCAACTCCTGCCGAGAGTTCCCGTTGTTCTTCTCGAGACTTGGAGAGATACTCACCGTCAATGACCAAACATCTCGGGCTGTGTGTTTGATGGGGAATAACCAACTCAATGGGCCGTTGCGGCAAACCTTGCAACAACCGTTCCTGGTTACGCGCCACCCGCTCAGGCTCATCGCCCGCAAAGGGCGAACAGTTAAACGAGCCGTACGCTCCTTCGCTGCAACCGCCCGTACGGGTAGTCACAAAATGAATAATGTCGGGATAAGCGTCCAGCGACCCATATCCCAACATTCTTCTATCTTCGGTGATTGCCATCATCACATTACTCTTTTTCGTCTTCCCAGTCTTCTTCTTCGTACTCGTAATCCAGGTCGTCCTCGTCGTCATCGCTTTCGTATTCAATGAACAGGTCTTCGTCTTCGCCCTGCTCTTTGAGTTCCAGTTGCAGGCGACTCACATCTTTGGCACGGTGTACCAGCGTTTCTATCTTATTGCTTTCCTTGTTCAGTTCTTCCCAAAGAATGTCTTTCAACACGCTTACACCCAATCCGGTAATGGACGAGATGAATACATGCGGAATATCGGGCAACGTGGGTTCTATCTCTGCCATGAGTTCCTCGTCGAGCATGTCGCTTTTGGTTATGGCGAGTACCCGCTGCTTGTCCAGCATTTCGGGGTTGAAGGTACTTAACTCGTTCAACAGGATATCGTATTCCTTGCGGATGTCGTCACTGTCGGCAGGTACCATGAAGAGCAACAGCGAATTGCGTTCGATGTGCCGCAGGAAGCGCAGTCCCAACCCTTTTCCTTCGCTGGCGCCTTCGATAATACCGGGAATATCTGCCATTACGAACGACTTGCTGTCGCGGTACGATACAATACCCAGGTTGGGTTCAAGCGTGGTAAACGGATAATCGGCAATCTTCGGTTTGGCTGCCGATACGGAAGCCAGCAATGTAGACTTACCTGCATTGGGAAGGCCTACCAGACCTACATCGGCCAGAAGCTTCAACTCCATAATCACAGTCATTTCCTGCATCGGTTCGCCCGGTTGCGCAAAGCGCGGAGCCTGACGAGTTGCCGTACGGAAGTGCCAGTTGCCCTGTCCGCCACGACCGCCTTTGAGCAGGATTACTTCCTGATCGTGCTCGGTAACATCGCAGATGTACTCGCCCGTTTCGGCATTGTACACCACGGTTCCGCAGGGTACTTCAATAATCTTATCCTTGCCATCGCGTCCGAAACTCTTAGCCTTTCCACCCGATTCGCCGTGTTCGGCCATGGCATGACGGTCGAACCGCAAGTGCAGCAGTGTCCAGTAGTTACGGTTGCCCTTGAGGATGACATGTCCTCCCCGTCCACCGTCGCCCCCATCGGGTCCTCCATTGGGAACATATTTTTCACGCCGCATGTGCGTAGACCCTCTTCCGCCCTTTCCTGAACGGCAGTATATCTTTACGTAATCAACAAAATTCGATTCAGCCACGGTGGTTGTATTTTGTGATCTATTAAATATTTTCGATGTAATTACAGATACGGTTGAAGATGTCTTCCATCGTACCCAATCCTTCTATGTGGCGATACTTGCCTTCGCCCTTGTAGTATTCTTTCAGCGGAGCAGTAAGTGTATGATATACCACCAAGCGCTCCTTTATGGTTTCTTCGTTGTCATCGGCCCGGCCGGAATCTTTTCCGCGTTTGATGAGTCGTTCCATCAGTTCCTGCTCGGGAACATCGAGGTCGAGCATCAAGCTAACGTCCTGTCCGCGCTTTTTCAACATCTCTTTCAAAGCTTCGGCTTGTGGGATGGTGCGGGGAAAACCGTCAAAGATCACTCCTTGGGTGTTACCCATGCAATCCAGCACGCCGTCCAGAATATCCAACATCAGTTGGTCGGGAATTAAATGTCCCTCATCAATATAGCTCTGTGCAATCTTACCTAATTCCGTGCCACTCTTAATTTCTGCACGCAACACATCTCCAGTAGAGATGTGACCAATACCGTATTTCTCAGCAACACGTTCGCTTTGTGTTCCCTTCCCTGAACCGGGAGCACCGAAAATTATAATGTTCAACATTTTAAATAAATAAATAACAAAGTGTATGTTCATCGAACATCAACACACGCCGGAGAGAGGATTAGTCCACCACCGTGTAGATGTCCGGATAGTTCCGTCCATACCCATCAT
>JAVBVL010000062.1:0-62211 GCA_031554285.1 Bacteroides sp. | reverse complement strand
ACAAACGGCACACTGAGCCATTGTCCCATGTTGAACGTCATACCGGCTTCAAAGTCTACCTGGTCTTCTTTGAGGAACTCAATGAAGAAGCGGAAGATGAAGATAGCTGCCAGGCAGAGTCCGAAGTAGAAACCGCGGTGCAGCTTCTTATCGTAGTTCTTATAAAGGTAAATCATCACCAGGAACAGGATAAAGTAAGCAATAGCCTCATACAATTGCGCCGGGTGGCGGGGCAACATATCTACCCGTTCAAACACAAACGCCCAGGGTACATCGGTGGGTCTACCGATAATCTCCGAGTTCATCAGGTTAGCCAAGCGAATGAAGCAGGCAGTGATGGGAGTAGCTGCGGCAATCATATCGACTACATCGAGGTAATGCATCTTCACCTTGCGGCAATAGAGCCACAGGGCGATAATCAAACCCAGCGTACCGCCATGACTGGCTAATCCTTCGTAACCGACAAACTTCCAATCGCCATTAGGCAGGAACTTCACGGGGAGTATCATTTCCCAAAAGTGATGCAGATAATATTCGGGTTGGTAAAAGAGGCAATGCCCCAAACGCGCCCCAATGAGAATACCAAAGAAACAGTAGAAGAAGAGCGGATCGAAAATCTTCTCGTCAATCTTTTTATCCCGGTACTGGTAATGTACCACGATGTATGCCAGCGCAAGGCCAACGGCCCATAGCAATCCATAATAACGAACGGAGATTCCAAAGAGGTTGAACAACTCCGGATTCGGGTTCCAGTTGATAGATAAAAGCATGGTATTCATAAGTATAATCAGTTTATGGATTAAATTTCTTAGCTACTTCACGGTAGGTAGGCGTATCGATACCGTGGGCTTCGGCGGCTGTAATCATATCGAACAGCAGGCCTTGTATTTCCGACTCGTGACCGCGTTCCAGGTCTTTCTGGAGCGAAGCGGTGCTTTCGGGAGCCAACTTATCAATAACCTTCAGGTTGTAAGCTATCATATCTTCCTCAAATTTCACTCCCAGTTTCTCACCCAGCGCTACACTCTCACGTGAAAGTCCAATAAACGTATCGCGTACCTTTCCCGGTTTCTGCACCTCGCCCATCGGCACATTCCAGTAAGCCCCGGTAAGCGCCATCGCCGAGATGAACGACCATTTAATAAAGGTATCGCGGTTTATATCGTCGGATATCTGCGCTTTGATACCACTCTCCTGCAAATCTTTCTGCACGGCTTCCAGTATTCCTTCCGGAACTACGGTGCCTTTGTGCGCTCCGTACACCAGGCGGAAGATGGTTCCCATCTGGGTAATCTCACCTACCCCCGAAACAAAGCCTACAATGTAGATGCAACCGTCTAACACCGTTACGCCCGGTACCAACCGTTGGATGCGCGGACCAGTGCCGTACACGTTCAGGATAGGTATTACCACCGTACCCTCCCGCGCAGCGCGCTGAATGAGCTGGGTAATAGAATCTACCGAATAACCTTTAACACATACAAAGATTACATCGGCTTTGCCGGTAAACTCTTCGGCAGTACAAGCCTTCACGGGAATGGCATGGTTACCTTTCAGCCCCGATTTCAGTTGCAAGCCGTTGGTGCGGATAGCTTCCAGGTGAGCACCACGGGCAATACAGGTAACATCTTTCCCCGCCAATGCCAGGAAGCCTGCAATACTACCCCCTACTCCGCCTGTTCCGGCTACCAGGTATTTCAATTCACTCATTTAATCTTATACGTTAAAGCGGAAGTGCATGATGTCGCCGTCCTGCACTACATATTCTTTTCCTTCCACGCCCATCTTTCCGGCTTCTTTCACGGCTGCTTCGGAACCGTATTGCAGGAAGTCGTTGTACTTAATCACTTCGGCGCGGATAAATCCTTTTTCAAAATCGGTATGGATTACACCGGCACATTGCGGAGCTTTCCAACCTTTCTCGTATGTCCAGGCGCGTACCTCTTGTACGCCGGCAGTGAAGTAGGTTTCGAGCTCAAGCAAGCGGTAAGCCGACTTAATCAAACGGGCTACTCCCGACTCTTCCAAACCTATTTCCTGTAAGAACATCTGGCGGTCCTCATAAGTTTCCAGTTCGGCAATATCTGCTTCGGTTTTGGCGGCAACAATGAGAATTTGTGCATTTTCGTCCTTCACGGCTTCGCGTACCATATCTACATATTTGTTACCGTTTACGGCACTACCCTCGTCTACATTACACACGTACATTACCGGTTTAGCGGTAAGCAGGAAGAGTTCGCGGGCTACCTTTTGCTCGTCTTTGGTATCGAACGATACGGTACGGGCGGACTTGCCTTGCTCCAACGCTGCTTTGTACTGTACCAATACATCGTAAGCCAGTTTAGCGGTTTTATCGCCACCTGTTTGGGCTTGCTTCTGCACTTTTTGTATGCGTGAGTCGATGGTCTCCAGGTCTTTCAACTGCAATTCGTAGTCGATAATTTCCTTGTCGCGCACCGGGTTTACACTACCGTCCACGTGGGTTACGTTCTCATCGTCGAAGCAACGCAGTACGTGGATGATGGCATCCGTTTCGCGGATATTAGCCAGGAACTTGTTACCCAAACCCTCACCTTTGCTGGCACCTTTTACCAATCCGGCAATATCAACAATCTCTACGGTAGTAGGAAGTATGCGTTGCGGATGCACAAGGTCTGCTAACTTATTTAGTCGCTCGTCGGGCACAGTAATCACACCCACGTTCGGTTCAATTGTACAAAAAGGGAAATTTGCTGCCTGCGCTTTAGCGTTCGACAAGCAGTTGAAAAGTGTAGACTTACCCACATTAGGAAGTCCTACAATACCACATTGTAATGCCATTATATCGTTATTTTATTTAGAATCTTCGATTTACGGCTGCAAAGATAGGTATTCTTTGTCAAAAAGCAGATATTCATTCCTGCTTTTGGCGCAAATACTGCTCCAGGTCATGCAGTTGGCGGGTAAAATAATCGAGTGTATAACCGGCAATATCCCGTTCGCCGGTGAGTTGGTTGCAGATGTCGATGTGGTTGGAGAGTCGTTTGTTGAAGCTGATTCGCTCGGGGCGGGGAACGCTGTCTTGCACCAGGTAATACCCGCAAGCCCGCTGAATGTGGTGCAGGTCGTTACTGCGTGTGTCTTCCTGAATCAGGGTGAGCAGGCGTACTATCCGCCTGAGGCGACCGTGCAGGATGGAAAGGGTGCGATGTTCGGAAAGTCCTTCTACGGCAGACGGGCACATGGTGCGTGCTTCTTCGAGGTAGAAGTTGAGTTGTTCTTCAGTAAGAGATGCGTCGGTTTTCATACAGAATTAGTTTAGTGGAGGCAGAAAGAAAGACGGTTCCGCCTATCCCGTTGATCTCCACCATTGCAAAAGCAGGCAGTGGGCGCATTAACGCTCCACACAGGGGTACGAAACCGTCCATATAAGATAAGCCCAGACGCACATACGCCTGTTAACGAATATCGGAAGGTACATTTCCCTACTTTTGACTAAATGGAGATCAGGAACAAAGGTACAATTTTATTCGAACCGTGCAAGGGGCTTTTCTGTCGGGAAGGGTTGAACGTTACCGGATGGTGTACTGAATTTCCTGATTGAGCGCTTCACTTTTCACCTGTACGCGGATGCGCCACATCCCGGGTTTCCACGATTGTAACAGGCGGGCATCGGTTACAGAAATCGGCTCTATCACGGGAAAACAGGGAAAATCGAAGGTGATGGTTCGCCGTCCTGCGGGGCCTTGCAAAGCTACTCCTCCGGGTACTACTTCGGGGCGGCAACAGGTCATCAAAATAATCTCTGTCGGAGCCGTGTTTTTTTTCAGACGGTAAGCTTCGCGGATGGTAAGTTGCTTGTTTTTGGTGAAGCGGAAGGTGCGTTGCCAGCTTTCCACCGCAGCTTCGTCGGGGTAGGCATGGGCTATGTTCAGGGTGAATTCGACTTGTTTGCCTTTTTTTGTGTAGCGTACATCGGTGGCTTGATAGGTAGCCCCTTCTTTTTGAACTACTCCGTTGATGAGGGGCAGGTTGTGGTAGGCCGACTGCATGGTCCAGATGGAGTAGCGGTCTTCACCAAAAGTTTGTGCCGTATAGGTACCTACGCCTACATCGATAAGTAGGGGCTCACCATTATCATATAGCACGAAACTGCCTACATCGTTGTGGTTATGGTTTTCGGCATTATCCCCTCCTTTGGCGGCAAAGAACAAGCCTTGGGTACTGCCTGCTACGGAGCGGGAAGTGACTACCTGCAAGTGGGGTAGCCACACATCGGCTAACAACGGTTCGTGCGGAGTAGCGTGCAGAAAGCTGTTCATACGCGCCAACATCATAAGTTCATGGCTCACACTGGGGTAGTTGTGGCTGTTGTGATATACCGTTCCGGGATTGGTAAAGAGTTCTTTCTCTTTGGCTACCAGGGCGGCATACTGTGCCATCACCTCGCCATTGAGGTAACAGGCAAAGGGATAGACGATGTTTACCTCGGTAGAAGCATGCACGGAAGCATCGGCAAAGTTTACGGCAAAGCCGTTACCGATATAGGTTTTATACAGGAATGAGCCGAGTGCTTTGATTTTCTCGTTGGCGGAAATATCTATCTTGCCGTTGGTTGCCTGGCGGAGCAGAATCAGGCATTGCCCTAGTGAGCCGGCGGCATGTGTCCAGTAGCTTGGTCCTTCGTTGCAACCTCCGTCATCGGGTGCGGAGTCGATGTAGAAGTCGAGGCATTCCATGATTTCTTGTACTGCTTTTAGTTGGCGGTCGCGGTTGGTTTCGCACAGGAGTACGCAGGATAGCCAGTTGCTGCATATCCAGGGGTTCCAGTTGGAGGTATTTCGCTTCCAATCGTAGGGAGTATCCAGGGCGGGGGTAAGAATGCGGCGGTTTATCTCCTCCGATACGCGTTTGTATACAAGGGGAGAGAAAGCATCGAGCCGTGCTTTGAGTACATAAGCAGACCAGGCTATCATTCCGGCTGTTTCGGCTTGAAACAGATCTACGTTTTGGTCATCGGGAAGCGTTACTTTAGTAGCGTAGTGTGCAGGTATTCCCCACCAGGTTTCTTCGCATAGCAACCAGAGTCCATTGATTATGTCGGGCAGGAAGCGGCCTTTGTCTTCCATCAACTCTGCCAGGACTAATGTGGCAAACTGCCGGCGGCGGGCAAATGATAGCTCTTCATAATCTACCCGATTACCATCGGTACGGAAGCGGCTGAATGTCATTACCGGAAGCGATTCCCACGGTTTGCCCAGGTATTGTTCTCCGGTACGGATGTAGCTTTGCCGCATGGTTTCAGGAATAGAATCGCGCCAGAAGTTATCACCAATAGCCGGTACGGGTGTAAATGCTTGCGGAGCGCAAAGTGTTTGCTCTATCACTGTTGCAGGGTAAGTACCGGTTAGTATCTTACCTTCGGCAGTTTGAGCCGGGAGCGTTACGGTATATAATAAGAGAAAAAGGAGTACTAGGAGGTTTTTCATGCTTGCAGTTTTTTACTCCACAAATGTAAAAGGAATCTCTCAAAAAGAAACGGCTTTTGCTAAATAAAGTAGCAGAAGCCGTTTCTTGTTAGAGCAAAAAGAGAATGAATTTCTATTCTAAAGGTTTGTACTCAAACCAATCGAAGTCGGCTACTGCTTGCAACTGTGCAAACAATCCGAGGTAGATACCGGTAAATCCGCCGGCGGTTTCGGAACTCAGAAAACGGGTATCGGCTTTACCTAACGGATGATACGTCTTTGCATCGTCGGAGTAGGAAAAGTTGTAGTAATCATTTTCGCCTTCTACGCGTAAGCAGAGTTTCTTGCCGGTGAGCGGTATTTCTTTTTCAATATGCCGGATGGCGCCTAATATATAAGTAAGAACAAGCATTGAACGACCGTCGCGGTTTTGTACGGAGAGGTCGTACCGGTAGTTGTTACTCATATATACGGTGATGCCCGACTCTCCTCCTGCACCAATGCGGCTAATATCCACCGAAGTGGTTGCCGAGAAGCGGATGTGTTGCTGACGACGGCCTACGAAGGTAGGTGAATCTTGTTGGTCTAACGTAACCGGGGTGCCTGTGAGCCGCAAGTAACCTGGGCGGGCGGTAAGCGAGTAATTCTCCATGTGCGGATTACACAGGTAATTCCACTCGTAACCCAGTTGCTTGCCGGTAAATTCGTTACGGGCGGGAAGTACAGGCACTTCTACCCGCGGCAGCGTGTTGACATCCATTTGCAAGGCGATAGTACCGTCGCCATTTACTACGGGCCAGGCATCTTTACCCCAACATACGGGAGCCAGGAACGTTTCACGTCCCAACAGGTGATGCGAGTACGATTGTGGACGGAAAGCCAGCGCCACCAACCACCACGAACCGTCGTGCGCCTGGATAATATCGGCATGACCCGTTCCCTGAATGGGGTTCGATGAAGCGTTGGAGTTGATATGCGTAAGTATCGGGTTGGCGGGGTTCGCCTGGAACGGTTCGTCCAGTGAGCGGCTGCGGGAGATGGTTACCTTGTGCCCGTATTCTGTTCCGCCTTCGGCAATCATAAGGTAGTACCAACCGTCCTTTTTATACATGTGTGGCGCTTCGGGGTGGCGACCGCCTGTTCCTTTCCAAATGGCACGTGTAGCGGAGAGCTTCTCGCCGGTGGCGATGTCGATTTCGGTCAGCAAGATATTTCCATCGGCAGAGAGCAGGTAGCATTTGCCGTCTTCATCGAAGAAGAGGTCGGGGTCAATACCGCTTTGGTCGAGCGTCATGGCTTCAGACCATTCGCCGGCGGGGTTATCGGTACGCACCAGCAGTTGCCCCGGCTTGGGAACGTTGGTGGTAATCATGTAGAACGTTCCTTCGTGGTGACGGATGGTAGGGGCGTAGATGCCTAACCAGTAGTTCATCTTCTCCAGGTCGACCTGCGACGGGCGGGTGAGGCAGTGCCCGATGGCTTCCCAGTGAATGAGGTCTTTGCTGTGATGCACAGGCACACCGGGGAAGAATTGGAAACTGCTGTTTACCATGTAGTAATCGTCGCCTACGCGGCATACACTGGGGTCGGGGAAGAATCCCGAAAGCACGGGGTTGGAGTATCCTTGTGCTTGTGTAAAGCCAATGCCCGCAAAGAGCAGACAAAGCATGGTACTTATCTTTTTCATTTCTATCATTTTTTTGTATTTTATCTATCATCTATCACCAATGACAATTACTGTACGGTAAGCCCGGACTTTCCTTGCAAGGGATTAGCCGTCAATTGCCACTTACTACCTGTACGGGTTAGCGAAACCGGCTTCAACTCATTATCCGAGGGGAGGCAGAGTAACCCGGTGGCTTGTGTAGCATCGGCAGCATACACACGCAAATCTAACTTGCTCCAATCCATCTTGTCGGTACGTTGTGCCAGGGCAATGTGCGGAATCACTGCACCGTCACGCACCAGGATAACGGCAGGAATGTGTCCGGCTTTGATGGTGTTCCATCCGCCGTTGTACACTTTACCGTCCTGATAATCTATCCATTTACCGGAGGGGAGGTACACGTTGCGCTGGGTACCGTTCTCCATTAAAGGAGCAACAAGCAACTGGCTGCCAAACATGTACTGGTCTTCCACACCCCAGGCGCCCGGGTCGTTGGGGAACTCTATACAAAGCGCCCGCAACATAGGCAAACCCCGCTCGGTACACTCTTTAGCTTGTGCGTAGATATACGGCATGAGCTTGTACTTCATCTCGGCGCTTTCGCGGAAGGCTTTTACAAACGACTCGTTGTACAACCACGGTTCTTTGGGAGGTGCTCCGTGGGCGCGACTGTGCGAAGTGAGGAAACCGAAAGGCAACCAACGGCGGTATAACTCCTCGGGCGATGCTTGTACAAAGCCGCCAATATCGTGACTCCAAAAGCTGAACCCGCTCAAACCGAGTGACAAACCTGCACGCAGGGTACCCAACATACCTATATTGGTATTAGCCGCATCGCCTCCCCAATGCAACGGGTAACGTTGCGAACCTGCCCAGGCACTGCGCGCCCAGATGATGTTTTCGCCTTTCAGCTGCTTGGTAACATCGGCTACGGCTTTGTTGTAACGTAGCGGGTAGAGGTTGTGCTCATACAGTCCGCCCTTGCCCGAGGCGTAGAACCCGTCCAATGGAGCGGCTTCGCCAAAGTCTACCTTGATAGCGCCTACACCCATTGAGAGCAGTCCGCCCAGCTTTTCCTGGTACCATTGCACGGTAGCAGGGTTCGAGAAGTCGAGCACGGCATCCTCGTACGGCATGCCGCCTTTGGCGTTCTTCACGTGCAGGCCTTTGCTTACTATCTCGTTGAAGTACTTGTTTTTGGGTGTAAAGTAAGTAAGCTGCCACAGGGAAATGTGGAAACCGTCGGAAAGCAGGTCGTTAATCATCTTTTGCGGATTGGCAAAACGGCTGGGAGCAAATACGTAATCGCACTGCCAGTCGGTTTCAAACCAGCCGGTGTCGAAGTGGATTACGTCGGCGGGAATTTTGTATTTACGCAGGTTGCGGGCTACATCGTACCCTTCCTTTTCTTCAAAATAGGTAATGCGGCTCATCCAGGTACCGAAGCTCCACAACGGAGGCATCTGCGTTTTGCCGGTAAGGGCGGTATATTCGTTCAAGATGTCTTTGGGTTCGCCCAGGAAGATGAACATATCCAGCGCCTCATCGCCCATAAAGAGTTTGTTGAGACCGATGTAGGTAGCACCAAAATCGCACGTAACCGGAGCGGAAGTGTGCATAAACATACCGTAACCGCGGTTGCTCAGGAAGAAGGGGATGGGTTTGTACATCTGGTCGGTTTCGGGACCTTGCGGGTCGGTAACAAACAGGTGTACCCGCTGTCCGGCCTTGTTCAATCCCGTGGGCGATTCGCCACAACCCACAATCTTCTCGCCCGGCGAGAGGGTGAACACGGGGTTGATGCTGCGCGAGTTATCGCTTCCGCGTTTGATGAAGTTAAACGGCAGGCTCTTTACCTGGGTAGAGTCGTTATCGCACCAACGCCAGGTATCTGTAAGGTGCTTGCCTTGGGCATCCTTGATAACCAACCGCCAGGGGTTTTCTTCAATCAGGATACTTCCGTAGGCGCTGGTGTACAGATGTCCGCCTTTCACGGCGCTGTACTTCCAGCTGGTATCTTTACCGGGAGTACCTACCAACATGGGCGAAGCCTCATCAGCAGGAACAATAGGCGTGGTAAGCATGCGCAAACGCACGGTACGCGGGGTAACGAAGTCGATAGAGAACCTCAGCTCGGGGTTGTTATCGTACGCCGGCGTGGGGAAGTCGAGCATTTCCAACGGCTGCGGCAATACCGTATTGGTATTAAATGCCTGACGGGTATAGAGCGACTGCCGCTTCCACGAAACGGTACCTTGCCCGGTGGCGGCATCAAACGAAGCCAGGCGGTCGGCAAAGAAAAACAGGTTGGTAAAGTCGCCAAAGTCGGCACTCATATCCTTAGCCTGACTCATCAGGTAAGGCACACCGGTATTGAGGCGGGGTTGTGCCGCCAAGGATAGCGGCAGCAAGGCAAGCACAAGGGCTTTCACAAATTTCTTGTCCATAGTATCTATGATTACATTTACAGGTTTTTTGAATGGTGTAAAGGTATGTAGAAACCTACCAACAAGAGCGATGATATGTTTTGTACTTGGGTATGTTATGTTACCTGTACCGGGTGATAGGGAATCTTAATCCAGAAAGTAGAGCCTACACCCGGTTTTGACTCTACCCCGATGGAGCCGCCCATGTTGCGGGCAATGGTTTCGCAGATAGAAAGTCCCAACCCGCTTCCTTGTATAAAATTGTTGAGTTTCACAAAGCGACCGAATACCTGATTGACCGATTCTTCGGGAATACCGCTGCCCGTATCGGTTACATAGAGGCGCAGGAAGGTACTACTATCTGTTAATTCGTAGCCAAAGCGGATGCTTCCTTCATCAGTAAACTTCAATGCATTGGAGATAAAGTTAGTCATTACCTGTGTAACACGGATACGCTCGGTAGAAATCAGGCACTCCGGCTGATGCTTCTCGAATTCAACCACGAGGTTGGGCCTGGCTTTCAGGCGGGCAGAATATTCCAGTCCCACCATGATTTCGTTGAGATCTACCTCGGTGTACGTAAATTCCATCATACCCGACTCGATGCGCGACAGGTCGAGGATGTCGTTGATAAGCTGCAACAACAATTCGTTGTTACGTTCAATGATTTCTACATACTCCTTCTTCTCTTCTTCAGATTCTGTGGTAGCCAGGATACCCGAGAATCCTACAATAGAATTCAACGGGGTACGTATCTCATGGCTCATATTGGCTAAGAAAGCTGTTTTCAGCTGACTGGATTTCTCTGCCTCTTCTTTAGCTTCAATCAACACCTCTTCAAGTTGCTTGCGTTCGTTGATATTTACCGATGAACCAACGATAGAAATTGGGGCACCCACCGCATCACACTGGTCTACAATAGCTCTTGCCTCAATCCAATCGTATTCGCCTGTTTCTACATTCAATGCCCTGTACTGCTCGTCCAACTTGGGAATCTTTCTCTGAACCAACGCTTCAGCTTGGCTTCGGATACGCTCACGGTCGTCTTCATGAACCTGTGCAAATAACTGTTCCATGCTAATGGTCAGATATTTCTCTTCACGAACAATTCCTTTGGCACGATCAGAAAAATCAATATCATACTGAAGCATTCCGGTCTGAACATCCCACTTCCAGGGAATAATACTGGCAGACTCGAGCGCCAATTCCATCTTGTGGTTGGTGGTGCGCAACAGTTGTTGTGCCTGCAACAGTTCGGTGGTATCTACATAGAACATGTTCACCTCCGAGTGATCGGGCGAAAGGTAGAAGAAGATAATGTACGTATTACCTGTTTCCTGATGGGTATACGGAAAAGAGAGTTGGTCTTTACTAATATCAATGGTGCGAAGCCGCTTGATAAAATGGTTATACCGGGCACCACCCGATTCCCATACAGCAGCACCTCCCTTTTTCCCTTTGATCGACTCTTCCGGATAGAATATCTTGCCGAAAGCCGGGTTGGCCTCCTGGATAAAGTATCCGTTTATCTCGCCATCGGCATCCCGGAGTATTTTACAACGCAGGTAAGCAATAGGCATCCCATTAAAGATTCCGTTGTATTTCTGCATCAATTCCATCTCCTTCTCTTGCACATGCCGCATGCGGCGCGACAAGTAAAGAAGTGTACTCACTATAATCAGAAGCAGCATAACAATGACTCCACCGCCAACAATCTCTTCCTGGAACCTCACCCACAAGGTGTCGGGCTTGGCATAGAAATAACAACCCGCCGGAACATTGTCTATCGATACGCCGAAGCGCTTACAGGTTTCGTAGTTCAGTACGTTACGGGGTTGCACATACACAGTAGGGATGTCACGGGCCTGCTTTCCTTCCAGAATCTCTGTCGTGGCACGAGATACAGCTTGCCCAAACTCCTCGAACAGCTGGAAGTAACCGCCAATCATCTTGCCCTCGCCCACCGTTATATCACTCAACATAAAAATAGGCCGCTTGTTATCTTTACTCACCAGGCGGTATCCCCATGAATTGTTGCGATGCCCGTTGGCAAAATGTTTATACCAGGAAGAGAAGAGAATTCCCGTGCGGGGCTTCGCCTTGGATATGGAATCTAACATAACCTGGGTGCTTATCTCACCTTCGGTGAGGAGCGTGAGCTTTACCGAAGGATACTTCTGCATATAAATGTGCTGCAAGTCATTGCGTATCTGCGCATTGATTTGCCGTTGATCGGATATAAAGATAAGCTCATCCATATCGGGTTGCATGGTTATCATGAGCTCTATGGTTTCAGGCAGGTAACGTTTAAAAGGTATCACCGTTACATTCTTGCCCCGCAATGCCTCTTCCAGGGGAGTGCGCTCCTGCGGCTCAATAAAACGCTTCTGCAAATAAGCCTCCCGGGGACCCACAAAATCTTCATTGGCACACAGAATGATGGGCACATCGCCCCACAATCTTTCAATCTCTTCATGCAACAACACCCAACCGCCGTTACTTTGCAGCACTATGACATGGGGAGGCATCTCATCGTAGCCGGTAAATAAACGTTTACAAAGCTCTTCCAGCTGTGCCTCGTCATTTACCTGCAACGTGTGCATATTATCGGTAAATACGGAGGTACTTTTATACGAATCAGGCAATCCGCGAATCACACTCTTGATAATACAGTCGCTCATCGGTACCGTTTCCCGATGGGTATTGATAATTAAAACCGAGCCCTCCTTCGTTTGTGCAGACAAAGAGGTGGCAACGAAAATCAACAACAAAGTAAATAGATGCGAACGGCAAATAAATCGTGTCTTTTTCATGCTATATAAGTGCATAAAGAAATACTAAAGCCAGCGAATATAAACATTTTATGAGATTCTTGACAAGAATAAATAAATTATATTTCATTCAAAACGAGAAACTTGCCTATTTTATTCGCAAAAAACGACAAAACTTGCAGATTGTATTTTGCCCGGCAGCCGTGTTTATTCAACAGATAAATCCTCACAAAAACTGTTTTTCCCTTATCCGCATGATAATCTGAAAATAAACATGTAAATTTGCCCCCTAAAATTTACGAAGTATATAAACCCCAAAATATCAAGGAGTATCACTATGGAATATAATTTCAGGGAGATCGAGAAAAAATGGCAACAACGATGGGTAGACGACAAAACCTATCAAGTAAAAGAAGACGCTTCTAAAGAGAAGTTTTATGTATTGAACATGTTCCCCTACCCCTCAGGAGCCGGACTACACGTAGGCCACCCGCTGGGATACATCGCTTCGGACATCTACGCCCGCTACAAGCGCCTGCAAGGCTTCAACGTGTTGAACCCGATGGGTTATGATGCATACGGACTACCTGCCGAGCAGTACGCCATTCAAACCGGTCAGCACCCTGCAATTACCACCGTTAATAATATCAACCGCTATCGCGAACAGTTAGATAAGATAGGTTTCTGCTTTGACTGGAACCGCGAAGTACGTACCTGTGAGCCGGAGTACTACCACTGGACTCAATGGGCGTTCATCAAGATGTTCAACAGCTACTATTGCTTCGACGAGCAACAGGCACGCCCCATCGAGGAACTGGCAGATGCCTTTGCCCAATACGGCACCGAAGGTATGAACATTGCCCACAGCGAAGAACTGAGCTTTACCGCCGACGAGTGGAAAGCCAAAAGCGAAAAGGAACAACAGGAAATCCTGATGAACTACCGCATTGCTTACCTGGGTAACACGATGGTAAACTGGTGCCCGGCATTGGGAACGGTACTTGCCAACGACGAGGTAGTTGATGGCGTATCGGAACGCGGCGGACATCCCGTAGTGCAGAAAGTAATGCGCCAATGGTGCCTGCGTGTATCGGCTTACGCACAACGCTTGCTCGACGGGTTGGATACTGTAAACTGGACCGACTCCCTCAAAGAGACCCAACGCAACTGGATTGGCCGTTCAGAAGGTGCCGAAATGAACTTCCGGGTAAAAGACTCGGATATTGAATTCACCATCTTTACCACCCGTGCCGATACGGTATTCGGGGTAACCTTTATGGTACTGGCTCCGGAAAGTGAACTGGTAGCACAACTTACCACGCCTTCCCAACAAGCCGAAGTAGATGCATACTTAGACCGTACCAAGAAGCGCACCGAGCGCGAACGTATTGCCGACCGCAGCGTAAGCGGCGTATTCTCGGGCAGCTACGCCATCAACCCCTTGACCAACGAAGCCATTCCCGTATGGATTAGCGATTATGTATTGGCAGGATACGGTACAGGCGCCATCATGGCGGTACCTGCACACGACAGCCGCGACTACGCTTTTGCCAAGCACTTCGGTCTTGAAATTCGTCCGCTCATCGAAGGATGCGATGTGAGCCAAGAGAGCTTTGATGCCAAAGAAGGTATCATGATGAACTCACCCCGTCCCGGTGCTGCCGAAGGCGGATTGGTATTGAACGGGCTCACCGTGAAAGAGGCCATCGCCAAAACCAAAGAATATATCAAAGAAACAGGATTGGGTCACGTAAAGGTAAACTTCCGCCTGCGCGATGCCATCTTCTCCCGTCAACGCTACTGGGGCGAACCGTTCCCCGTATATTATAAGGAAGGCATGCCGTACATGATCGACGAAGCCTGTCTGCCGTTGGAATTGCCCGAAGTAAGCAAGTTCCTCCCCACCGAAACGGGCGAACCGCCGTTGGGCAACGCCACCAAATGGGCATGGGATAGCGTAAATAAATGTGTGGTAGATAACACGCTGATTGATAACGTTACCATCTTCCCGTTAGAACTCAACACCATGCCTGGTTTTGCCGGTTCATCGGCTTACTACATCCGTTACATGGACCCGCATAACACGAAAGCATTGGTTGACCCTGCGGTAAACCAATACTGGAAGAATGTTGACCTCTATGTAGGTGGTACCGAACATGCTACCGGTCACCTGATTTACTCACGTTTTTGGAACAAGTTCCTGTTCGACCTCAATGTATCGGCTACCGAAGAACCGTTCCAGAAGTTGGTTAACCAGGGAATGATTCAGGGCCGCAGTAACTTTGTGTACCGTATCAAAGATAGCAACACCTTTGTATCGCTCAACCTGAAAGACCAGTACGAAACTACCCAACTGCACGTGGATGTGAATATTGTATCCAACGACATCATGGACACCGAAGCCTTCAAAGCCTGGCGACCGGAATATGCCAACGCCGAGTTCATCCTCGAAGATGGCAAGTACATCTGCGGATGGGCGGTTGAGAAGATGAGCAAGTCGATGTTCAACGTAGTGAACCCCGATATGATTGTAGAGAAATACGGCGCCGATACGCTGCGTATGTACGAGATGTTCCTGGGCCCGGTAGAGCAATCGAAACCGTGGGATACCAACGGTATCGATGGTGTACACCGCTTTATCCGTAAGTTCTGGACGCTCTTCTACGACCGCAACGGCGAAGCTTTGGTTACCGATGAGGCTGCTACGAAAGAAGATTTGAAGGCGCTACACAAACTTATCAAGAAGGTAAGCTATGACATCGAACAGTTCTCGTACAACACCTCGGTAAGCGCTTTCATGATTTGCGTAAACGAACTCTGGGCACTGAAATGCCACAAGAAAGAAATACTGGAACAGTTGCTGGTGTTGCTGGCACCGTTTGCCCCGCACGTAAGTGAAGAGTTGTGGGAAGCCATTGGCCATACCACCACCATCTGCGATGCGCAATGGCCTGTGTGCAACGAAGAGTACCTCAAGGAAGACGTAGTAACCTACACCATCTCCTTCAACGGTAAAGCCCGCTTCACCATGGAGTTTGCTGCCGATGCGGTGAACGCCGACATCGAGCAAACCGTACTGGCAGATGAACGCTCTCTGAAATGGACCGAAGGAAATACCCCCAAGAAGGTAATCATCGTCCCCAAAAAGATTGTGAACATCGTTATGTAAGTAGCAGTTAATCACTAATCACTATAACACTAATCACTAATTATCTATGTACAAGCCAACCAAGTCGGACATACTGAGAGAGACGAAGGATTATATCCTCATCACCCTCGGATTGATGTGTTATGCGCTGGGGTGGGCTGCCTTCCTGATTCCTTATAAAATCACAACAGGCGGTGTAACCGGTATCAGTGCTATCATTTACTACGCCACCGGATTCCCCATTCAGTGGTCTTACTTCATCATCAATGCATTCCTGATGACGTTTGCCATCAAGATACTCGGGCCTAAGTTCAGTATCAAGACTACCTACGCCATCTTTGTGCTGACGTTTATGCTGTGGTTCTTCCAACGCATTATTGTAGACGATGCCGGACTTCCCCTGCAACTACTGGGCGACGGACAGGACTTTATGGCCTGCGTTCTGGGTGCCTTTATGTGCGGACTCGGATTGGGTATTGTATTTATTAATAATGGTAGTACAGGCGGAACCGATATCATTGCAGCCATCGTGAACAAGTACCGGGATATTACTTTCGGACGCATGATTATGTATTGCGACATCGTTATCATTTCGTCCTGTTACTTCATCTTCAACGACTGGCGACGGGTAATTTTTGGCTTTGCCACGCTGTTCATCATCAGCTTCGTGCTCGACTGGATGATTAACAGTGCCCGCCAATCGGTACAGTTCTTCATCTTCTCCAAGAAATATGAAGAAATTGCCGACCGCATTACGCACGATACACACCGGGGCGTAACAGTACTCAACGGGGTAGGCTGGTACAGCCAGAACGAAGTAAAAGTATTGGTAATTCTAGCCAAGAAGAGTCAGTCTACTGATATATTCCGGCTGGTGAAGGATATAGACCCGAATGCCTTTATCTCGCAAAGCTCCGTTATCGGGGTGTACGGCGAAGGGTTCGACCGTATCAAAGTGAAGTAGCCATGAAGTACAAACTCGTATTTGCCACTAATAACGCCCACAAGCTGGAAGAGGTAGCCGCTATCCTGGGCAACGAAGTAGAGTTGCTCAGCCTGAAAGACATCGGTTGTGAGGTAGATATTCCCGAAACAGCCGATACCTTAGAAGGTAATGCGCTGCTAAAAGCCCGCTACATCTACGAAAACTACGGTATTAATTGCTTTGCCGATGATACCGGCCTCGAAGTAGAAGCGCTCAACAACGAACCGGGTGTATACTCCGCCCGGTATGCCGGCGAAGCACATAACTCAGAAGCCAATATGCAGAAGCTCCTCCGCAATCTGCAAGGGATGGAAAACCGCCGCGCGCAATTCCGCACCGCCATCTCCTTGATTCTGGATGGTAAAGAACACCTGTTCGAAGGCATCGTAAAAGGAGAGATTATTGAAGAAAAGCGAGGCACCACCGGCTTTGGCTACGACCCCATCTTTGTTCCCGAAGGCTATACCGAAACTTTCGCTGAACTCGGCAATGAGGTGAAGAATACCATCAGTCACCGGGCACGGGCTGTACAGCAACTCTGTAACTTCCTGAAGAAATAAAAGATGTCACCACAGAGTACACAGAGGGCACAGAGGATTAATTTTTAAGTTTTTCCTCTGTGTACTGTGTGGTGAATTATTATATCTAAACCTCTTCGCCTTTCAACGTAGCCGAACTGGCTTCCGTGATACGCACATTCACAAAATCACCTATTTTATGAGTGCCACGGTTAAACACCACTACCCGGTTCTGCTCCGTACGGCCAAAGAGTTGCTCGCGCGAACGTTTAGAAACCCCTTCCACCAATACTTCGTACGTTTTACCGATGCAGCGCTCATTGGAGATAGCCGATAACTGGTTCTGCAACGCAATAATTTCATTGAGACGAGCCACCTTTACCTCTTCCGGCACATTATCTTCCAGATGCTTCGAGGCATACGTGCCCGGACGCTCCGAGTATTTAAACATAAACGATGAATCGTACCCGCATTCCTTCATCAACGACAGCGACAGCTTGTGGTCCTCTTCCGTTTCCGAGTGGAAACCTGAGAATATATCCGTACTCAATCCGCAATCAGGAATCATACGACGGATAGCATCCACCCGTTCCAGATACCATTCACGGGTATACCGGCGGTTCATCAATTTAAGAATTCGTGAACTACCACTCTGCACCGGCAAGTGAATATGCTTGCATACATTAGGCACTTTGGCAATCACTTCTAATGTTTCGTCGCTCATATCCTTGGGGTGCGATGTTGTGAAACGTATACGTACGCCCGGAGCCGACTCAGCTACCCTACGCAACAACGTAGGGAAATTAATCACGCTGCCATCGCCCTTTTCGAAACTGTAAGAATTTACATTTTGTCCCAGCAACGTTACTTCCTTGTAACCCTTCTTTACCAAATCGGCAACTTCGTTCAAGATGCTTTCTACATCTCTGCTGCGCTCCCTGCCACGGGTATAGGGAACAATGCAATACGTACAAAAGTTATTACACCCGCGCATAATCGACACAAATCCCGAAATGTGGTTGCCGCACACACGCGAAGGAATTACATCGCGGTAGGTTTCTGTGGTAGAAAGTTCCACGTTCATTGCCTTCTCACCTGCCTCTACCGATGCAATGAGTTCCGGTAACGAGAGGTAGGCATCAGGGCCTACTACCAGGTCTACATGGTGTTGCTCAATAAGCTCATCTTTTACGCGCTCGGCCATACAGCCTAACACACCTACAATGAGGTGCTTCTTTTTCTTCCTCAGCGATTTATGGAAAAACTCGAGGCGGTTCAAAATCTTCTGCTCCGCATTGTCGCGTATGGAGCAAGTGTTCATAAACACCGCATCGGCCTCGTCCAGTGTGTCGGCCATGGAATATCCTGCCATTTGCATCACTGAGGCTATTACTTCACTGTCGGCCACATTCATCTGGCAGCCGTAGGTTTCGATAAACAACTTCTTGTTGTCATCGCCAGTTACGGATTTAAAGTCCGTTCCCGTCAATTCGTTCATACTAGTTTACTTTAAAATTCAGCCACAAAGATAGGTGTTCCGCACATATCTCACTCTATTTTACCCCCGAAATAATCCCAAATCGCTCGAAATCTGGTTAAAATCGTTAAACAATATTAATTCGGAAAACATTTTGACACACTTATTTGCTTAATGTAGATTTTATCTTCATCTTTGCTTGTGAAAGAAACATTAGATTTTTTCATAGTTAAGGTTTAGGTTAAAAAAATTAAGGGGAGCTGTGAAGCTGCCCTTTTTTCATTCTAAAAAGTTGGTACTAATCAGATTAAACTCTACCTTTGCCACGTAAACCAAAGAGAGGACGAATTATGGATGATTTCATGCAAGTACTCCTAATTATAGGCATTATTGTTTTCGGCGTTTTCAGGCAAATCAATAAGGATAGAAAAGAAAACCCGGAAGAGGAAATTCCTACGCCTATGCCCCCTGCCTCTCCCGCACCTGCTCCGATGGAAATTCCTGCGCGGAAGCTCAAATCAAAGAAACAATCTACCGCTTATAAGCCCATAGAAGAAGGTACACTCAGTACATTTATGCCTCCTGTGGAAACCTCCCCTCCTCCTGTAGACGATGCGCTACCCGCTGAAGAGAGCGAATACGCCATCCAATCACCCGAAGATGCGAAGCGTGCCATCGTTTGGTCGGAAATCCTTCAACGGAAGTATTGAAATTCTAACACGAAATATACTATTTAAACTTATGTCATTGAACTTTATTTCGGCAGCGGAAGCTGCCAGCCTTGTGAAGCATGGCTACAACATCGGTCTGAGCGGATTTACTCCTGCCGGATCTCCCAAAGCCGTTACGGCAGAAATCGCAAAAATAGCAGAAGCAGAACATGCAGCGGGCAACCCGTTCCAGATTGGTATCTTTACCGGTGCCTCTACGGGCGACTCATGCGACGGTGTACTCACCCGCGCCAACGCCATCCGCTACCGTGCTCCTTATACCACCAACGGCGACTTCCGCAAGGCAGTAAACAGTGGACAAATAGCCTACAACGATATTCACTTGTCGCAAATGGCGCAGGAGTTGCGTGCAGGCTTCATGGGCAAAGTAAACGTAGCCATTATCGAAGCGTGCGAAGTAACTGCCGATGGTAAGATTTACCTTACTGCCGGTGTAGGTATTACTCCTACCGTATGCCGCCTGGCCGATGCCATCATTGTGGAACTCAACAGTGCACACAGCAAGAACATGATGGGCTTGCACGACTTGTACGAACCCCTTGACCCTCCTTACCGCCGCGAAATTCCTATCTTCAAACCGAGCGACCGTGCCGGATTGCCGTACGTACAGGTAGACCCGAAGAAGATTATCGGCGTAGTGGAAACCAACCTGCAAGACGAAGCACGCGGCTTTGCCGACTCTGACCCTGTAACTGATATGATTGGACAGAACGTGGCCGACTTCCTGGTAGCCGACATGAAGCGTGGTATCATCCCGTCGACCTTCCTGCCGTTGCAGTCGGGTGTAGGTAACATTGCCAACGCCGTATTGGGTGCTTTGGGCCGTGCCCAATCTATCCCTGCTTTCGAAATGTACACCGAAGTTATCCAGAACTCGGTTATCGACCTGGTACGTGCCGGACGTGTGAAGTTTGGTAGCACCTGTTCACTCTCGGTAACCAACGACTGCCTGGAAGGTATTTACGATGACATGGACTTCTTCCGCGACAAGCTGATTCTTCGTCCGTCGGAAATCTCGAACAACCCCGAAGTAGTTCGTCGCCTGGGATTGGTATCCATGAACACTGCCATTGAAGTCGATTTGTACGGCAACGTAAACTCTACCCACATTGGTGGAACCAAGATGATGAACGGTATCGGTGGTTCGGGCGACTTTACCCGCAACGCTTACATCTCTATCTTCAGCTGTCCGTCAATTGCTAAGGAAGGTAAGATTAGCTCCATTGTACCGATGGTATCGCACCAAGACCACAGCGAGCACTCGGTAAACGTAGTAATTACCGAACAAGGTATTGCCGACTTGCGTGGCAAGAGCCCCAAGGAAAGAGCCGAAGCTATCATTGAAAACTGTGCTCACCCCGATTACAAACAACTGTTGTGGGATTACCTCAAACTGTCGGGACAGAAAGCACAAACTCCGCACTGCATCCAGGCTGCTTTGGGTATGCACGCCGAGCTTGCCAAGAGCGGCGACATGAAGAATACCGACTGGAGCATTTACGCCAAGTAAATAACGTAGTACACCTATATATAATAAAGGGGAGTAGCCTATGCAGGTTATTCCCCTTTGTAATTTTCAAAATATTCCGAAGGCGTACACCCGTAATATTGCCGGAAGTTACGTAGTGCCGTTGTTTTAGAGCGGTATCCCACTTCAAAGAAAAGCTCCTGATATGTAGCCATGGGCAGGCGGTGCACTAATTGCATAAAATAGTCCATGCGCAGACGGTTAATATAGTCGGTATAATTCTCGTAACCCTGTTCACGGATGGCGTACCCCAAGTCGGTACGATTGGTTTTGAGGTTAATGGCTAATTGTTGGATGGTTAAGTCGGGGTCGCTCCACAGCTGCTCTTCCCGCATGTACGCCTCTAACTGATTATAGAGCGACTCATATTTACAGGGCACTTTTACCTCTTCTACCGGATGCGGAACAGGAATAATAACAGGTACCTGCTGCGTACGCCGGCTAATAAGCCGCACAAATAACTCCAGATACACCAGGCACAGTTCACACCCCACGCTCACAAAGTAATAGCCCGCCTTTACATAGAGGTTATCGAAAGCAAGCACCACGATATACCCCAGGCTGTTGACCACAAAAATCACGATGTAGCGGCGTATCCACTCCCGGTTGGTATTGTTATACTTCTTGGTGTATGTAGGAAACAGGATAAACAGCAACGGCATAAACATCATGCCGCAGAGCAATAGCCGGAACCACACGCCAAACTGGTCCAGATGCGGTAACATCTCTACCAGGGTGCCGTACGTTTCGTAGGTAGCTCCGCACCGCATACTTATCCAGTACACCACAAGCAGCACACCGATGGGCGAGTACATACGCAGCAACCGTTTCCAGGTAATCCACCCCGGCGAGATAACCTCCACGGGATAAATAATGTAACTAATTACCATGAACAGCCCCACGATAAGCATGGGTACCGAAACCAACAGCGACGGCATCTCGCCCTGCAGCAAACTCGCTATGCGCGACGAGTAGTTAAGTACCGATACCAGGACCAACCCCGCCAGTATTACGCGCGAGCGTTCACCTTCCCTACGTTGCAGGAACAGCAGCAGTGCCATGAGCACATACACCACCGCTGCCATGAATACGGAACCAAAGTATACTAAATTCATGATTAGCCAATTCTGAATAATACACAAAGATAAAACAATAATGTTCGCCGTGTGCTTCATTGCAACTAAATTTAATTGAACTGAAAATTTGCATAGAATACAGCAGGCGAATTTCAAAAATATTTTGCACCTTTGTACTAGTATTAATCAATCTAAAGATAGGCTTATGTACAATAATCACACACCTACCCTATGCAAATGGGTAAAAAATGCAGAGTTCCCACTCCGGGAATAAGATTATTATATAAATATATGAGCAAAAGCGGGGATTGTGCGTGCGCGCACAATCCCCGCTTTTTATTTACACAATCCCTAAAAGCGGTTAACGGGGCAGTTGCTTTTGGTTACCACGCCAGTAATAGCTAGTTACCACGCAAGAATACGCTGTTTAACAAGTACTACTGTTCCGGTAACCAAAAGCAACCGCTTTGGTTACCAAACCACATCCGGCTATCCATATATACGAGAAAATCCGGTATCCTGACACTCTTGATGTTCAGCCAGTCTTTCTGCCCAAAAACGGAACAGACAAAATTCCGGACAATAGCGAAAGAACAAATCTTTACTACTCCAATGATGTGTTTATATACGCACAGCACCTATTCATTTTCCAAGGAATTAATCAATCATATTTGATAAATTATTATATTTGCAGAAATTCATCAATTATGATAGACGAAATACTTAAATCGAGACCCTTCATTCCACGCCCGGGTTTCTTCGCTTCTTCTCGTTAGATAATACCACACACAACCTACGTACCTACCTCACCCTGGGCGGCATGCCTTACATGAACGTAATCGGGTTACAAGAGTTTGCCGTATTTGAATACCTGCGCAACGTGTACTCCACCATTCTACTCAAAGATGTGGTAGCCCGGGAGAATATTCGCAATGTAACGTTCCTTGAAAACCTGGTAGAATTCCTGGCCGACAATGTAGGCAATCTGTTTTCGGCGGGTAACATTGCCAAGTACCTGAAGTCGCAACACGCTTCGGTGTCTACGCAATCCGTGCTTAACTACTTGAAGCCCTTGGCTAATGCTTTCTTTGTGCATAAAGTACCACGCTTTGATATTGCCGGACTGAAGCTGTTCGAGGTGGGCGAGAAGTACTATTTTGAAGACCTTGGCTTACGTAACTGCATCCGCGGTTTCGATGTGCGCAAGGATATTCATAAACTCATGGAGAATGCCGTGTATCTGCACCTCCTACACTTAGGATACAATATATATGTAGGGCAACTATCTACCTGGGAAGTAGATTTTGTAGCCTCCAAGGACGGACGTATGGTGTACATCCAGGTGTGCTACTTGCTTGCCGACGAAAGTACGGTTCAGCGGGAGTTTGGCAACCTGCTCAAGATAGAGAACAACTATCCCAAATACGTGGTAACGATGGACGAGTATAGCTCGGGCAATTACCAGGGTATTGAGCAGGTACACCTGAAAGATTTTTTGCTCATGCAATCGTTTTGAGTGTGTAGCGTATTATCCAAATACATTAAAAACATTTGGAATTATGCAATAAAAACATTATGTTTGTGTTACATAATTATTCGCCCTATGAAATTCGTTGATAGAACAGAAGAAAGCCAAAGGCTCACGCAGGTATTAAATGCAGATAAATCTACATTTACAGTTATTTATGGCCGTAGGCGTTTGGGCAAATCAACACTGATTACCCGGGTGCTTAACGAGAACGACGTGTATTACTCGGCCGACCAAACAGAGGCAGGCCTGCAACGGGAATCGTTGGCGCGGATGGTAGCCTCTGTTATTCCGGGATTCGATAAAGTAATATATCCGGACTGGAATGTCTTTTGGGATACACTCAACGACCGCACCTCGCAGAAGTTTACGTTGTGCATAGACGAATTTCCCAACCTGGTAGGCAGTAGTCCCGATTTGCCTTCGGTACTACAGAATAAGATTGATTCCAAACGGTTGAAGTTCAATTTAATTATATGCGGCTCTTCCCAGCAATTAATGTACGTACTGGCATTAGAGGCTACCTCGCCTCTCTACGGACGGGCAGATGCTATCTTGAAAATTGCACCCATCAAGATGCCCTATATTCAGGAAGCCCTGGGTGTATCGGCCATCGAAGCCATTGAAGAGTATGCCGTGTGGGGAGGGATACCTCGCTATTGGGAACTACGCGAAGGATATGCCAACCTGCGTGAAGCCATAGAGGGCAACCTGCTATCGGTAAACGGAACCTTGTACGAAGAGCCTCTTAAACTCTTTAAAGACGATATTAAGGATATGGTGAAAACCGCCACTATCATGTCATACGTAGGAGCAGGAGCGCACCGCCTATCAGAGATAGCCGGCAGGTGTGGAGAAATAGCCACCAACCTCTCGCGCCCGCTTGCCAAATTAATATCATTGGGGTATTTAACCAAAGAGATACCCTTTGGCGAGCAGGAGAAGAACTCAAAGAAAAGCCTGTACAAGATAAGCGACCCGTTTATGAATTTCTATTTCCAGTATGTTATCCCCAACCGGTCGTTGATAGAGATAGGACGCATTAACCCTATATTGCTACATCTTGATAACCACTTCTCCGGATATGTGGCTCAGTATTGGGAAAAGTTCTGCCGGGAAACGGTTTCGGGCAATACCCTTGATGGCATAACGTATGGCGTAGCACGCCGCTGGTGGGGCAACGTCTCCAAAGACGAACGCATTGAACTGGATGTAGTAGCCCTTTCGATGGATAAAAAGTACTTGTTGGTAGGCGAATGCAAGTGGACTGCCGCAGAGAATAGCGACCGCCTGCTGGCAGAACTCAAAGCTAAAGCCGAAAAACTACCGTTTGCCAAAGAACATATACTTGTTACGAAACTCTTCCTTAAAAATACACCCACCGGTAACCTGACGGATGTGCTACTGCCTGACGATTTGATACTACTCCAATAATTTCAGCGGGGAGTAATCTACTTACAGATTACTTCCCGCTTTTACTTTTATCCTATTCCTGCCGGTGGGTGTATAAGTAATTCATCCAACAGGCGGGTGGTGGTGATGGGTGGTTTTTAGCAACCGGGGGTATAGTTAGTGGGTATGTCCTTCACATGGTGTTAAGCCATCTAAACCAAGATTGCCATCACCACTCGCGCGCGCTCCAATCCAATTAGCTGGTTGGGCAGATGCAGATAGGCAACACTTATAAATTTTCGCCGCCCAGTTGGTTGTGTCATACCAGTAACCTACTAACCCTCCACAGGTGCCTGTGCCTGTACCTGCAACGCTGATTATGCCGGTAGAGCTATTGGTGCAACAATACATAGTACCTCCACTACTCATAAAATCTCCAGCATCTATAGTACCACATATTCCACCAACCCTAACCGGGCTACCTGAAGCGGCATTGTTCGTACCGGATATTTTGCCAAAGTTTGTGCAAGAAGCTATTGTACCGCGATTACTCCCACAGATTCCACCGATATACGTCATACTCGTACCGGTTTTACTTACCGACAGATGGCTATAGTTATAGCATCCGGTTATGGTTCCGGAATTTCTTTCACATATTCCACCAAAATAGCCACATAATACAGGGGATACAGACCCTCCCTCAGTGACCGTGACAGTACAATTGCTTACACAATTAATTATGGTGCCGCTAAATTCTCCCCCTATAATTTTCCCATTTTCTCGACATATTCCACCAAAGTAAACATCCGTACTTGCTGCATTTGTGATGGATATATGGCTATTATTGGTGCAATTGGTTATGATACCGAAGTCATTATTTCGACATATTCCACTAATGCTATAAGAACTATAAAAGGAGGTATTATAAGTCATATCTATCTTGATATTAAAAGCTAATGTTAGATTAGATATCGTTGCCTCAGAATTGTAAAAGAGGGCAAAAGAATTAGCGGGTGAATTGGGGACATTCTCCAGAGAACCACCAAGAGTTTTGTTGTTTCCATCAAAACTACCCTTTATAACGTTGATAGCACTCCACTGGGTAGTAGTTTGGGGGGTACCGTCAATAGTAACCTCTTTACCATTAGCTATAATGTCCATATCGGTCATTAGCTTGTAGTGCTTTTTATCGCCACAATTTGCAAAGAAATAAGCCAAATGTGCGGGGGTTTCAATGAGGTAAGGGTGGTCCTTATCAGCACCAGTGCCTTCTGTGGGAGCAGTAGCTGCGGTTATCCCGTTGTACATCACAGGGATGGGGATGGGTGAACCCAAGTTAGCATCGTTTAATACAATGTCATACACCTTCCCGGCGGCAAAGGTCTTTTCGCCCTCTGCTCTTGTAGGGGTAGTAGCAGTGAAGCTATACTTCATCCGCGCAGCAGTGGCTATTTCGATTTCGAAAGTAGCTCCGTTCACGGTAAATGGCAGCACAGCCATATAGGCGGTAAAGGTGCTGTAAGTGGCTGTTCCACCCTCCGCTACGGGGTTCAAAAGTTGCAGTGACAGCTCATTGCTCTTTTCCTGAAAGGTAGTTCCACCATCGGCACTCTGCTTCAACACAATATCGTCATTGGTTGTACGCAGGGTAATCGATGTGGGCGTCTCCCCACCCGGCATCGTTACCACAAACTTAAAAATAGCTACTTGAGATTCGAAGCTGATAGACTCGATGGCAGCATTGGCTATATTGGTAATATCGGCCGTTTTATAATCGTAATCGCTTAAGTGAGCGGTAGAGTACGCTCCCCGCTGTACCTGCCCGGTCATATTGAACACACATTCGTTGAATGTGGTAGCCTTGCTTCCGTCTTGTTTGCATGCTTTGGCAGCAGGATAAAAGGCTTTGCCGGTGCCGGAAGCACCATCGGCTACCGTACCGGAGAAATCGGCCGCTTTAACTCCCTCTGTAACAGTAGTGGGATCTATGGTAAAAGTGGCATGCTGGGAAGTGCCGTAAAACACTTCGAACGCATCGGCCAAATTAGCAGGGTCGGTAGGATTATCGGCATTGCCGGCCTTCCAACCTACAGTAATCACTCCACCCGTCTGCATGTTACTGCCATCCTTAAGCACGGTACGCGTACCGGCATCGCCGGGCGTACCGGAGGTAGCGGTAATGGTTATCAGCTTCCCGGTACGGGGAACTTCTACTTGGTTAGTGAACGTTTCGTTGCTGCAAGCGGTGAGCAACGCTACCAAAGCCGTTGCGGCATAGGTAGCAAGGATGTGTGAGTGGTGTGTTCTCATGGCTCTACGGTGAAAAGGTTACTTACCATATCTTCAATGTCGCGGGCTATGCCTGTGTCATAGTAGGTGCGGTTGGTACCGACGTTTCCGTTACCACCCGATAGTCCTCCGCCATAGTCAAAATCCTTACCCGGACTTGCCGCCATCACTCCTTCGTGATCTACTTCCATTACTTCGATGGAGGGAGTTACATACTTTTCTTTCTTCATGTGTGTATCCATTATTTTTATAGTATTATTATCGCATTTGTTTATTTGCGGTAAAAGTAGCTTCTAAACCAATCCACGAGGTACCGTATATGCAATAGTGAGGTACCATATTCACAATTTTAGGAAGTTTAACAAATGCAGGAATACGTCAGCCATTCTTGCTTTTTCAAGCTATTTTCTATGTGTTTTATCGATGAAATCGGGTATTTTTGAATTGTTTAGTAAGCAAATTTCAACAAACAGCACTACACAAACAGAAAATACCTCCATGCATAGCGAAAAAGAAAAATTATCTTTGTAGTATAAAAAACGTAACCAGTTAATTAACTAACCTATGAGTAGATTTATTAATCCGTTTTCGGATTTTGGCTTCAAATACCTGTTTGGCAGGGAAGTGTCCAAGGAGTTGTTAATAGAGTTTCTAAACGATTTGTTAGATGGGGAGCATGTTATAAAGGACCTGCAATTCCTGAAAAACGAACAGTTGCCCGATTATCCTGAGGGCCGCGGCATCATTTTCGACATCTATTGCCACACCGCTGCCGGCGAGTATATTATTGTTGAGATGCAGGGAAGCCAGCATACCAATTTCAAAGAACGGTCGCTATACTACATGTCACGCGCATTTGTGAACCAAGCAATAGCGGGCGCTGAGTGGAAATTCAACGTGAAAGCCGTTTATGGAGTTTTCCTGATGAATTTTATACTTGACGGGAACTCAAAGCTACGTATCGACGTTATATTAGCAGACAGGGATACCGGAGAGTTGTTTTGCGACAAGTACAGGCAAATTTTCATCTCTTTACCATTGTTTGACAAGAATGAAAACGAGTGCCTGACTGATTTTGACCGTTGGATATATGTACTTAAAAATATGGAAACATTGAAAAGAATGCCGTTTAAAGCCCAAAAGGCAGTCTTCGAGAAGCTCGAAGAAATTGCCGATTTTGCCGCACTGCCGCCCGAGGAACGCGACAAGTACGAGCAAAGTGTGAAGGTATACCGCGACTACCTTGTTACCATGGATGCTGCCGAACAGAAAGGACTTGCAAAAGGACATGCAGAAGGGCTTGCAAAAGGACATGCTGAAGGACATGCTGAAGGACTTGCAGAAGGGCTTGCTGAAGGCAAACTGGAAGCAAAACGAGAGAATGCCCGTAACTTAAAGCAATTGGGCGTAGATACTTCTATTATTGCCCAAGCTACCGGACTCACCTCAGACGAGATCAACGCCCTGTAACGGACTGCTCTACCGCACCCGTATCAAAATTTGACCCTGCTTTTCCATGCAAATATGCGTGGAAGGGCAGGGTTCTATAAAATATAATCCTATCTTTGCGGAAAGTAAGCAACTTTTTATGACACAACATCCTTATTGCATCGCCCGCCACACGTTTACCTTGTATGCACCTGCCGGCATGAACCCGAAGGAGCTGCTTCCCTCGTTTACCCCATTTGCACGAGAGGCTTGCACGGAGCAGCCGCTATTTGTATGCCGGTTGGCAGATGCACTGCCGTATTTGGCACAAAGCACCAAGCTTACCCGCTTTGAATGGGAAGGGGCCGAATGTATAATCTACACCGCCCCAACAGGGTACGAGGTAGCCATTATGCCCGAACATACCGGGCGTACCTGGCGCATGCAAACCGATAGAACCTTTGCCAATGCTGCGATGGAGTATACCGCGAACCACCCGCAACAAAGCTTTGTGATGCAGAACTTCCTGATGATGCTCTTTGCCTTTGCATCGGCGCCGCACGGTACGCTGATGTTCCATGCTTCGGTAATTCGCCGAGACGGCAAAGGCTATCTGTTCCTGGGAAAGAGTGGAACAGGTAAAAGTACCCACTCACGCCTTTGGTTGCAACACTTAGCCGGCAGCGAACTGCTGAACGACGATAACCCCATTGTACGCCGCCATGCCGACGGACGGATAATAGTGTACGGTTCGCCCTGGAGCGGAAAGACTCCCTGCTACCGCAACGAAGAAGCTCCTTTGGGGGCTTTTGTACGGTTGCAACAAGCACCACATAATAAGATTGTACGCGAGGGAGCCTCCAAAGCATTTGCCGCGTTGCTGCCTTCGTGCTCCTGCCTCAAGCAGGACGAGGCGCAGTACAACCACATCTGCGATACCATTACCGCACTGGCTACCGGGGTACCGGTGTACAAACTGGAATGTTTGCCCAACCGGGAAGCAGCAGAACTCTGCTACCAAACCATCAGCGGACATGAGTAAGAAAGAGAAACGCGTAATCAGCATACCCAACGAGATTCTGTTGCAGGAAACGGCACAGCTTATCGCCGAAGGGCACACGGTAACGCATACGGTACGGGGCAACAGCATGAACCCGTTCCTGGTAGACCGCCGCGACCAGGTGATACTGGCTGCTTTCACCGATGAACAGTTGCAGCCGGGAGCGTTTGTACTGGCACGAGATACGCACGGGCGCATCATCCTGCACCGCATCATTGCCCGCAACGGCAACTGCATTACGCTGATGGGCGATGGCAACATAGCCGGAACGGAGCAAACCACACCCGGGCAGGTAATGGGGCTCGTGATACAGGTAATACGTAAAGGCAAACCCTACCGGTGCAACGGGCGTACGTGGCGAATCTACTCCCGACTTTGGGTAAAGATGTGCCCTACACGCCGCATTGTATTGGGAGTTTGGAGACGAATATTTAAGATACACGCGATATGAAAATCAAGAAAGGATTTAACCTCCGCCAGGTAGGTGGAGAGCACATTGTAATTGCAGGGGGCGTAGAGAATGTAGACTTTACGTCGATTATCAGCCTCAATGAGTCCGCCGCACGGTTGTGGAAAGAGGTGGTTAATAAAGAGTTTACTACCGAAGAACTGGCCACGTTATTGCTGGATTGGTACGATACCAACGAAGCTACGGCATTAAAAGATGCCCGCTTGTTGGTACACTCGTGGATAGAAGCAGGCATTGCCGAAGAATAGTTCTGTGATTATCTGCACCTAATTACTCCATTTACATAGAATATAAAGAGATGATGTTGTTGAATCAGTTTTTTGAGTTAGTACGCTCGGGCTTGTGGGGCACTGCCGCCAATCCCGCGTTGTTTGCCAGGGAGGTTATTAACTGGCAGGCACTGTACCGGCTGAGCCAACAGCAAACGGTTATCGCCCTCGTGTTCGATGGATTGGAGACCTTGCCTGAGGAATTGCGCCCTCCGCGTGCGCTATATATGCAATGGTGCGCCAAGGTAGCACAGATTGAGGAAGCCAACCAGCTCTTGAATGAGCGGGTGGTGGAATTATTTGCTGCATATAAGGAGGAAGGCATTTCGCCGGTATTGCTCAAAGGGCAAGGAATGGCAGCTTGTTACCTACGGCCGGAGCATCGGCAGTGTGGGGATATCGACCTGTACTTTGGCAAGCAATGCGCCGCTGCCAACCGGTTGATGGCTCGCTGGGGCGGGGTTCCCGAGCCGGAAGAATCGGCCAAACACAAAGGGTTCGATTATAAAGGAGTGATTATTGAAAACCACCGGGTAGCCAGTAGCCTGGGCAACCCTTTTGCCGACCGCAAATTTCAACGGTTGGTAAGCAAGTATATGTCGCAACAACCCGGTACTGAATGGGTGAGCGGCGCTCCCGTTCAGGTTCCTGCAACCAATTTCAACGTAACATACATTTTTGTACATGCTTTTGTCCACTTCTTTATATCGGGAGTAGGGTTGCGGCAGGTGTGCGACTGGGTGCGGTTAATCGTCCAAAAAAATAGCGAAATAGACCCCGTAGAGGTACAGCAACAACTGGAAGAGATACAACTTACCCACGCGGCAGCAGCCTTTGGGTATGTAGCGGTGAAATATTTAGGGTTGCCCCTTGACAAAGTTCCTTTCTCCATTGACCAGGCGAAGGAAAACGGCGAAATTCTCCTGAAAGATATCCTGCAGGCAGGTAATTTTGGTCATCACGACCACCGCGTAGCTCCCCGCCCCGAAGGATATTGGAAAGGGAAATGGCATACCTACAAACGAGCCGTGAAGCGAAACGAAGAGCTTCGCCGATTTGCACCGGGTGAAGCCGCTTGGTTCAGGGTGTGGCTATACAAAAACACCCTCTCTATTCAATGGTATATAGTGAAAAGCAAACTTAAAAACGTATTCCGATGAATAAACTCAAATGGTTTTGGCACGTATCTGCCGGGCAACGGAAACGCATCTTGCTGAGTTGCCTGATAGGGATAGCGGGAGTTAGCTGCTCACTCGCCTTTATCTGGTCGTCCAAGCAGGTAATCGACGTGGCTACGGGAGTAAAGGCAGGAACCATCTGGTGCTACGGAAGCATCACGGTGGCTTTGTTGCTTACCCAACTGTTACTGGGCATGCTCGACACCTGGATTAATACCCGCATGCAGGTGGAAGCGGGCAATGCCATGCGCCGCCAGCTCTTTGCCCGCCTGCTGCAAAGCCGTTGGAATGAACTGGAACAGTTCCACACCGGCGATGTGGTGAACCGCATCGAACAGGATACCTCTTCGGTAGTGACGTTACTCACCAATACCATTCCCAATGCCATCTCTACCGGGGTGCAGCTGGTAGGAGCCTTTGTATTCTTCTGCTTGTTAGACCGCTCCTTGCCGTGGCTCATTGTGGCTATTCTGCCCTTCTTCTTGTTGGCAGCACGTTTTTATACCCGCCGCATGCGCAGTTATACACATAATATACGGCACAGCGACAGTCGCATCCAGTCGGTTATACAAGAGAGCCTGCAACACCGCACGGTTATTAAAACCTTGGAGCAGGACGGGCAGCATATCGAGAAACTCGATAGTTTGCAAAACACCCTCCGCCAACAGGTAAACGAGCGGGTACGTTTCTCACTACTCTCCCGCGGATTGGTAGCCACAGCTTTCTCGGGTGGTTACCTCATTGCTTTCCTTTGGGGAGCCGTGCGGTTGAGCGAAGGTACCATTACCTTTGGTACCATGACCGCCTTCTTGCAATTGGTAGGCAAGTTGCAGCATCCGGTCATTGAGCTGGCGCGCATGATTCCTGCATTTGTTACCACCCTTACTGCTTCCGACCGGCTTATGGAGCTGGAAGCCCTCCCCTCAGAGGAGAAGGGCGAGAAGATACTCTTTGCCCAAACGCCGGATTTGTCGCTGCGTGACGTAAGTTTCGGTTATAAGAAAGAGGGAAAGAAGGTATTCAGTGGGTTCTCGTTAGATATTCCTGCCGGTAGTCACACCGCCATCATGGGCGAAACCGGGAAGGGAAAGACTACACTTATTCGTCTGCTGTTGGCATTGGCTGCTCCACAAGCCGGAAATATTGTGCTGAAAGAAAACGGGAAAGAGGTTGGTGTATCGCCCTTAACCCGCGGTAACTTTGTGTATGTACCCCAAGGCAACACGCTATTCAGCGGTACCATACGCGATAATCTACTCATGGGTAATCCGAAAGCTACCGAGGAAGAGATGCAACAAGCCCTGCACACCGCCGTAGCCAATTATGTATTCACGTTACCTAACGGCATGGATACGCTACTCAACGAGCAAGGCGGCGGTTTATCGGAAGGTCAGGCGCAACGCATTGCTATTGCCCGCGCGCTGCTTCGTCCCGGTACTATCCTATTATTCGATGAAGCCACCTCCGCACTCGACCCAGAAACGGAACAAACTTTGGTAGAGAACCTGCGGAAGCATTGCCAAGGAAAAACGGCTATCTTCATTACTCATCACCCCGCACTTTCCGAAGCCTGCGAGCAAACGTACCATTTGTAAGATTATTCACCACAGAGTACACAGAGGGCACAGAGGATTAATTTATATTTTCTCCTCTGTGCCCTCTGTGGTGAACAATCCTATTTAATGGAAGAAAGTATCTCGCAAACGGCATCCTGGAAAGCACGCGCTTCGGAAGCAGAAAGTTGATTCTGATTAAAGATGGAGAAAGCCAACTGGTGCCCACCCTCGGTTTGCAAGTAACCTGCTAATGCAGAGATACCGGTATACGTACCTGTTTTGGCATGTACATTCTTATACGCTTTCCCTTTCTTCATGCGGAATTTTAACGTACCATCAATACCCGCAACAGGTAACGACTTATACAACTTGCGGAAAATATCGGTACGGGAGTAAGCAAACTTCAAGAAATCGACCATCAACGCAGGCGACAGGTAATCGTAATGCGACAATCCGCAACCATCGGCAATGCGGTACTTGGCGGGGTTATGCCCCAGTTGGCGCATCAGGTTCTTGATTTCGTTCAATCCGTCGGCGGCAGATACGTGTTTCTTGCCGGTAGCCTGACTGCCCAATCGCCACAGCAGTGCTTCTGCATTCAGGTTATCACTCTCCTTCATCAATTCATTGAGTACGGTTTGCATATCGCACTTCCAAACTCCGATGCAGTTAGCCAATGAATCGGCAGGCAGCGGGGCAAAGGCATATCCACCTTGTACGGATATTCCCCGGCTGTACAACCGTTCCAGGAATGTGTGCATAAAGAAGTCCTGCGACGAAAACAAGTTAATGGTTTGTGCCGACTTACCGGTTACATTGCCTGTAACAAGAATCGTATTCCCATTATCAAGCCAGTCTCTCGTTACCGACAAACGGCCTTCATCGGGCGTTCGTGTAACAGCTCTGTTATCTATGGTATAATAGGTAGAGAAGGGCTGACAGGTTACCACCGCCGAATCTCCACGTTCCTTGCCCGGTACAACAGTAATAGTAACTGTTCCTTTGTGCAGCATCAGCGGCGACAGGTAAGGTTGGAAAGCGGCAGGCGTATCGTCCCACAGCCAACCGCTGCCCCAATACAAAGAGTCTTTACCCGAGACATCGCCATACACCTTACCCGTAACGGTATGAAAAGGGAAAGCAGTTACACTATCGACCAGCGCTTTCAGTCCGTCCTCGTCAAATTCCGGGTCGAAGCCACCCACCACATACAAATCGCCTTGCAGGGTATCACGGTTAATTACCCCCCGGTACCATACCTCGGTGCGGAAGGGCTGGTCGGCTTCGGGACGTGCCAACGCGGTGATAGCCGTAAGCAGCTTCATGGTAGAAGCGGGACGGGAGAGTTTGGTATCGCGGTAGGTGTATAACGGTTGGCGGGCAGTTAAATCGTACACAGCTATACTTGCCTCCGAACCTTCGGGGAGTTTATACTTCAGCAGCGTATCGATTTGGGCTAACAAGGTATCTTGCGCCTGCACAGCAGATGCACACACGGCAAGTATCAGCAGCCAGCAGAATCGTTTCAGGACAGGTTGTTTCATTTTATAAAGCTTCGCGGAAGATTTCGCCAACGGTAGGATGCGGAAATACAATCCGTTTCCATTCTCCGGCGGTGAGTTTCAATTCCACCGCCATGGCGGCCAAGGTAATAATCTCTGAGGCGGGGTTACCCAGTACATGAGCGCCCAGAACGGTATCGTCTTCGCCCAGAAGCACTTTGCAAACACCGTTCACTCCTTCATTCTCGGCAACAAACCGTCCCGAGTACGCCATAGGTAACGAAACGGTGCGGTAGACAATGCCTTTCTGCTGCAACGACTCCTCCGTTTGCCCTACCCCGGCAATCTCCGGATTGGTATATACTACGCCGGGAATGGCGCGATAGCTCATGCCATCGGCTTTGCCTAAGATGGTATGTACGGCTACTTCGGCTTCGCGTACGGCGGTATGCGCCAACAGCGAGAATCCGGTAATATCGCCACAGGCATATACATGCGGAAGGGAGGTTTGCATCTGCTCATTTACGCGGATGTTCCCGCGCTCGGTACGCTCTAAAGCAAGGTTCTCTAAACCAAAGCCGTTAATTACCGGGCGACGGCCTACGCTCATCAGCACCTTCGCGGCTGTTACACTGCCAGCACCTTCGGCATTTTCGTAGGATACCACAGTACCTTCTTCCGTTTGAGCCAACGACACTACTTTAGTGCTTATCAGGAAGCGGATACCGCGTTTGGCATAATCGGCACGGAGCATGGCAGATAGTTCTTTATCCATGCCACCCAGTATCTCGTCCAGCATTTCAATGACGGTAACTTGTACACCCAGGCTGTTGAAGAAAGAGGCAAACTCCATACCAATCACACCACCGCCTACAATGATAAGCGAAGCAGGGGCTTCTTTGGCATCAAGGGCATCGCGGTGTGTCCAGTAGTCAATGCTTTCAACACCGGGGATGGGCGGAATAAATGTTTCGGAACCGGTGCATAGCAGAAGGTGCTCGCCGGTATAAGTCTCTTCGCCGCAACGAACCGTGTGTGCATCTACCAACGTAGCTTCGCCGGTAACAATTGTCACATTATTACCAACCAGTTTGGCTTTTACGCCCAACACCAGTTTGCGCACCACCTTGCTTTTGCGGGCAATAATCTTAGGGAAATCTACCGAAGCATCGGTTACATTCACCGCATATTTGGTAGCATGACGGGCACTATCGTACGTTTTTGCCGAGTAGAGTAAGGTTTTGGTGGGAATACATCCTTCATTGAGGCATACGCCACCCAGGTTTTGCTTCTCAATAAGCAATACGCTCAGTCCGGCTTTCCCGGCTGTTTCGGCTGCGGTATATCCTGCCGGACCACCGCCAATGATAATAAGTTGGTAATTCATAAAGGTATTTTTGATTAGATTTTATTATTACAGTTCTTTTCTTCTTTTCTCCAGCAGTTCCATAAACTCCTGTTCTTTCACCGGTATGGCAGAGGCTTGCTTCCCGGCTCCGTAGTCAATCAGTACATAGTTGGTTATGGAGAACCGTCCGAACTTCATGGAATGGTGCTTTCGCACCGCGGTAATATCACGGATAGGGATTGTTTGCTTCTTCAAGAAACGCCCGTTGGAGATAATCAGCATATCATCGGCAGTAACAGTATAAGCAGTATGTATAATCTGTTCAATAATAACTACCAATAGTAACATGAAGATAATACTCAACACCCCTTGTTTGCTCCACAAAGCCGCTACGACATTAACACCCAACACAATGAGCAGGAAATAGTGGTACCAGGCGGTACGGGCATGAAAAATTCGATTCATTTAGTCAGATTTTTGCGTGCAAGGTAGCAATTTTATGAATTAGTGGCAA
Source organism: Bacteroides sp. (assembly GCA_031554285.1). Classification (GTDB taxonomy): domain Bacteria; phylum Bacteroidota; class Bacteroidia; order Bacteroidales; family Bacteroidaceae; genus Bacteroides. The sequence goes on along the minus strand of JAVBVL010000062.1, from coordinate 25,905 downwards.
CGAAAAGAAGATTGAAAAGAGTTATTTCGTAGTTTTGCAGGAAGTAAAGAAGAAAATTATGGTCAGAAAATTCGATTTCCTCGTTATAGGTTCCGGTATTGCCGGCATGAGCTTTGCCCTGAAAGTGGCACACAAAGGAACCGTAGCACTGGTTTGCAAAAGCAGCCTCGAAGAAGCCAACACCTATTTTGCACAAGGCGGAGTAGCATCGGTTACCAACTTGTTGGTAGACGATTTTGACAAGCATATCAACGACACCATGATAGCGGGCGACTGGGCAAGCGACCGAGCCGTTGTAGAGAAAGTGGTACGCGAAGCTCCCGCCCAAATCGAAGCACTCATCAACTGGGGGGTAAACTTCGACAAGAACGAACGGGGAGAGTTCGACCTGCACCGCGAAGGCGGACACTCGGAGTTCCGCATCCTGCACCACAAGGATAATACCGGCGCCGAGATTCAGGACAGCCTCATCGAAGCCATCCATCGCCATCCCAACATCACAGTCTTTGAGAACATGTTTGCCGTAGAAATACTCACACAGCACCACCTCGGTGTAACGGTAACCCGGCAAACCCCCGATATTAAATGCTACGGCGCCTACATCCTCGACCCTATTACCGATAAGGTAGATACCTTCCTTGCCAAAGTAACCCTGATGGCTACCGGTGGCGTAGGAGCTGTGTACCAAACCACCACCAACCCATTGGTGGCTACGGGCGACGGTATTGCCATGGTGTACCGCGCCAAGGGAACGGTGAAAGATATGGAATTTATCCAATTCCACCCCACCGCCTTGTACCATCCGGGCGACCGCCCCTCCTTCCTCATCACCGAAGCCATGCGCGGTTACGGCGGCATACTACGCACCAAAGACGGCAAGGAGTTCATGCAGAAGTATGACGAACGCCTCTCACTGGCACCCCGCGACATTGTGGCGCGTGCCATCGACAACGAAATGAAAACACGTGGCGACGATTATGTGTACTTAGATGTAACGCACAAAAATGCCGAAGAGACCAAAGAACACTTTCCCAACATCTATAAGAAGTGCCTCAGCCTGGGCATCGACATTACCAAAGATTACATCCCCGTAGCCCCCTCGGCACATTACTTGTGCGGCGGTATCAAGGTAGACCTTAACGGACAATCGTCCATCGAACGGTTATATGCTGCCGGCGAATGTTCGTGTACCGGACTGCACGGAGGCAACCGCTTGGCATCCAACTCACTCATTGAAGCGGTAGTATATGCCGATGCGGCAGCCAAACATTGCCTCTCACTTATCGACGGGTACTCGTTTAACGATGATATTCCTGTTTGGAATGCCGAAGGAGCCCGCTCGTCGGAAGAGATGGTGCTTATTACCCAAAGCATGAAGGAGGTAAACCAAATTATGAGTACTTATGTAGGTATTGTGCGTAGCGACCTTCGCTTGAAGCGCGCCTGGGACCGCTTGGATATCTTGTACGAGGAAACGGAGCGGCTTTTCAAACGCACCGAAGCTACTAAAGAGATTTGCGAACTACGTAACATGATTAATGTAGGTTACCTTATTATGCGACAAGCGATGGAACGCAAAGAGAGTCGCGGCCTGCATTATACCATTGATTATCCGCATACTTCCTGATAATATCGCCATATCATAGGGAGAAAAGCTTCAAAACATAGGCAAAAAAGCCTTGGAACACCCGGGTGTAGCACACGCTTACACCCGGGTGTTTTGTATCCGTACACCCGGGTGTAAACCCACCTCACACCCGGGTGTCGCAAAGGTTTTCTAAGTATGTTATGCGATTATTATCAAGAAGAAACGAGAGAAATACGGCTATGTTTCATGATAAAACAGCCTAAGTGCGTAGGTACTGCGTAGGATGATTTTCGTCCTACGCACGCACGTAGATACCGATGAATAAGGAGTTTCAGGGCAGGTGCGTGAGTGCGTAGGATAAAATACAACTTTCCTGTATAAAAACTCCGATTATTTCCCTCGGTTCGGCTTTCCCGGAATATCAGCTTCATCCAAAAGGATACCCTGGCGATTGTATAAGCGAATGCTGATTTTATCTTTACCCACCGTAACCAATGATCCGCCAACGGTTGAATCTCCTTCCGACCAGCGATAAGCAATCTTATCTTCATTGAACGAAAGTGCCGGTTCCATTGTCCGTCCCCGATTATTGTCGCTGGACGGTGCTTGAATATAGACCGTTCCTCTCGAGGGATTTGTACTCACTTCACCGCCAAATAAAGGCTTTGTGCGAACATAAATATGATTGTTTCCACTCAATGCGAGATCCACGCCATATTTGTCAAAGAGCGGGTACCAACGGGTAAAACCGGTACTGGTGATTCCTTTAACTCCATCAAACCATTGATAATGCTCTGCAACGAAAATGTATTTCGACGGATTATGTTGAATTACTTCCTCTACCCAAGCCTGCGCTTTGGGAACCTGTTCCTCTTTATTCATATCTTCATTATTCAGGATAATCCAAAGAACGCTGCCGTATTTAAACCAATACGAGCAACCCTCTTGTCCGGGATAACCGTTTTGAGGATTGTTGTGTGTGTCCCGATAATAGGCATCGGTATTCTTCTTGTCTGTTCTATCCATGTGGTCATGGTTCCCGATCAATGTTACCCACATATATCTCTTGTACAAATCTTGAGCGAATACATGCTGCCAATAGGTATAGCTTCCGCCATAAGCTACCTCATCACCGGTTGAGAGCACAAAATTCACGCCTTTCGGGCCGGCAAGTGTAATCAGTTTTTCTACCATACCCATTCCACTGGTCAGGCGGTTCGGCAACGGATCGTACGTGTGATAATCGCTAATCCATGCAAAGCTGTATTCTTTTGCCCCGGCTGTCTTAAAGTATCTTGTATCACTCAACTCTTTTGAACCGATGCGGTACATATAATCCGTATTCGGTTTCAGATTCTTCAGAACTGCTCCGTATTTGTTCACCTTTATATCTTGGGTAAAACCGCCTGCTGCACTGGAAACGATGGAAGTAATTCCATCCCAAGCCGTTGAAAGCACATAACTGCCAACCACTTTTTGGGCTTTCTTCCACTTCGTATCCGACTTTTTCGTGTATTCCACAAAACCGTCTGTAACATCTACATCCGTATGCCAACTAATGCGCATCTCGGTAGAAGCATCTTCGCCGGGATTGGCGATAATCATAGTAGCATCCGAAGCTGCAAATACCACTGTCGACGTAAAAACGCCCACCAAGAGAAACAAGACAAATGTCACTCTCTTTTTAAAGTTTTCCTTACTTGCTTTCATGTGTTTATTTATAGATATAATTTATGGCTTGAAACCTTACAAAGATACAAAAAAGCCGCCCGGGGTTTACGTCCCGAAGCGGCTTTTCATCATCTAATCAACATTCTTTTCTAATTAACTAATCTATCCTCTATTTAATACGGATAACTTGTGGTTGCTCCTTCTTTCAATGCATTCATGATGAGCTCATCGTCTACCGTTCCTGTTTTGCGGTTAAATATACCCGAAGCCAAATTCTGATACGGTCCATTGTCCCAGTAGAACGGAACCATTCCGTTTTTCTTGGCGGTAGATGTCACCATCTTGATGTAGTATGCACGAGATTCCAAGTGCTTTTCTAACATTGTACCGGTTAATGTAGCGCGGCGCAGTGCACCGAACTCACCCAAAATTACCGGATACCCTTTATCTACAAAGGCTTTTTTGGTATCGGCAAAGGTCTCTGCCAGATAATCTTCCTGACCCCAATTGTCTATCTTGCCGAATGCCTCATACGCCTTGCCCCACAAATTAATACCGGTACCACCCGTATGCTCGTCCAACGTAAAGTTGTACGGGTCATAATAGTGTACCTCTACCATCATGCGGTTGGGCGTGGCATCGGCAGAAACTTTCATGTACTTCACCCCAAAACCAATGTTGGTATTGTAGGCTTGTACAATCAGGTTACGGTAGGTGTTACGTCCCCCTGTAGCCCGAACGGCATCCACAAAGGTTTGGTTGTAGGAGTGTTGTACCTCCAGGTTCTCGGCAGTGGGGTCGCTATACACATCTGATACGTGTACCTCATTGGTTCCTGCAAAAAGCAGGTGTTCATCATACTCGCGGAAATAAGCGGCAATCTGTGTCCAAAGCGCTTTTTGCTTCTTGTTCACCTCTGCCTGCTTATTTTTGGTGGGGTTGTTTTCGAGCCAGCCGCCATCCCAATGGATGTTGAGGATGGCATACATATCATTGTTTACACAATAATCAACCACCTCTTTTACGCGTTCCAGCCACGAATCTTTTATTCTGAATGTGTTTGTGTTTTCAATATACCCGCTCCATGCGCAAGGAATGCGTATGGCATTAATACCTTGAGCTTTGACGGCTTTAATAAGTGCTTCGGTAGCTTTAGGATTTCCCCAGGCTGTTTCGCCGCCGATGGCTTCGAGGGTATTACCCAGATTCCAGCCCAGCGCCATCTTCTTGGCAAGGTCTTTGGCATCACTGCCCATGCCTGTATTATCGGCTGCAGTCGAAGCGCTTATACCCGGCTGGGTAATGGTAATCTTTTCGGTAATGCTTGCCAGCTTGATGGTAATGGTTCCGGTACGCTCCAACACGTTTTTGTTGGCAGGTATTACGAAGACTTCTTCTTTATTAGATACGGCTTTGGTATCGGTTTGGGTAATCCAACTGTCGTTGATGGTAATCTGATAAGAATCGGACACCTGTAGCTTCACCGTAATGCTTTCGCCTTCGGTCTTCACGGTGTACGCCTTATTTTCTACTATCAGTACGTTGGTCTGCGCTTGTGTTACTTTTACTTGTTCGGTTATTCCTTGTGCTGTGACGGTGAGAATGGTTTCGCGAGGCTCGGTTGCTGTATTTTCGGTTACACTGACTTCAACTTGCGCAATTCCCGCTTCGCCCGAAGCAGGAGAAACGGTACACCAGGCAGCCGAACTTGAAACCGTCCATTTTACATTGGTTTTAAACGTGAGTTTTTGTGAAGTAGCGTCCTTGGTAAACGAGAGTTCACTCCTAACCCCGGTGAGTTCCGGAGTTACATCGTCGCTCGAGCAAGAAATAAAACTTATCAGCAAGGCAACGAAATAGAATGTGTTTTTCAGTATCCTCATGGTACATTGTTTAATGGTTATCATTGTTTCCCAAAAATAATGTAATCCAAGGAGACTGTTGCATTCACATGTTAAGGCTCGCGGTTGGGTTAGTTAACCCAACCGCCTTAAATGTTGCATTCAGTGGTACAAATTGTTACTTAGCGTGCTTCGGCATCATTTTAACACTGTGTTTTACAAAAAACAGCCCGCTTTCTGATGAGAAAACGGGCTGTCCCAATAATTGGATTTTAATGTTATTGACAGGGAAAATCTTGCATTTAATAGTTTTCCTTTTGCACTTCGAAATATGCTTGCGGGTGCAAACAAGCAGGGCATACATCGGGAGCTTTTGTACCGGCTTTCACGAATCCGCAGTTGCGGCATTGCCAGATAACTTCGCCTTCTTTGGCAAATACCTGTGCAGTTTCAATGTTCTTTACAAAAGCACGGTATCTATCTTCGTGCGCCTTCTCGGCAATGCAAATATTACGATACATGGCGGCTATGGAATGAAATCCTTCTTGTTCGGCAACATCGGCAAAGTGAGGATAATCTTGCGACCATTCTTCGTGTTCGCCGGCAGCGGCGGCCAATAAATTTTCAAGGGTAGTACCAATAACACCTGCCGGGAAAGTAGCAGTAAACTCTACCATTCCTCCTTCAAGGAATTTAAACATACGCTTGGCGTGTTCCTTTTCCTGATCGGCAGTTTCAGTAAAGATAGCGGCAATCTGTTCGTATCCTTCTTTCTTAGCTGCACTGGCAAAATAAGTATAACGCATTCTTGCCTGCGATTCGCCGGCAAATGTAGTCAATAAGTTCTTCTCGGTTTGAGTACCTTTAATGCTCTTAGTCATAATTGTGTATTTTAAAAGATTAATTAATTATTATAGTACGTAATACGCCTACTTATAAACACAAAAATAGCCATTTGGTTCGGATTTTATGCGCACATTGCCTCATTTACAATAAATATTATGCTTCACAACATATTCTTACTTATTTTTTATCTAATTTTGCAGCCTGATTTCTTATCATAATTGCTTCATACATAATTATAATAGCACAATGAAAGTTTTTGAATTCAAGCCTGCACTGTTTACAGTGCTGAAAGATTACAAGAAAGAAACATTCATGGCCGACCTGATGGCGGGTATCATTGTAGGTATTGTTGCTCTTCCACTGGCCATTGCATTTGGTATTGCGTCGGGAGTGTCGCCCGAGAAAGGTATTATCACGGCTATCATTGCCGGGTTTATCATTTCTATGTTGGGAGGAAGCCGCGTACAGATTGGCGGGCCCACAGGTGCATTCATTGTCATTGTGTATGGGGTTGTACAACAATACGGCGAAGCGGGGCTCATAGTTGCCACACTCATGGCGGGAGTATTGCTGGTGTTGTTGGGCGTATTCAAGCTCGGAGCCATTATCAAATTTATTCCTTACCCTATTATTGTAGGATTTACCAGCGGTATTGCGGTGACTATTTTTACTACCCAGATAGCCGATATCTTCGGACTTACCTTTGGAGGCGAAAAAGTACCGGGCGACTTTGTAGGCAAATGGTTACTTTACTTCCAACACTTCGATACCATTAACTGGTGGAATACGGTGGTAAGTATCCTGAGTGTATTTATTATTGTCATCAGCCCCAAGTTCTCGAAGAAGATTCCCGGTTCGCTCATTGCCATTGTGGTAATTACACTGGCAGTATATCTGCTCAAAACATTTGCAGGCATCAATGCCATCGATACCATTGGCGACCGATTTACATTGAAGTCGGAACTTCCGGAAGCATCGATACCCGTCCTGAATTGGGAAGCTATCCGTGGTTTGTTCCCGGTAGCCATTACCATTGCCGTGCTGGGCGCTATTGAATCGCTGCTCTCGGCAACGGTTGCCGATGGTGTAACGGGCGACCGTCACGATTCCAATACCGAACTCATAGCTCAAGGTGCTGCCAACCTTATTACTCCGCTGTTTGGCGGTATTCCGGCTACCGGAGCCATTGCCCGTACCATGACCAATATTAATAATGGTGGTAAAACCCCCGTTGCCGGTATGATTCATGCCGTGGTATTGCTGCTTATCCTTTTATTCCTGATGCCACTGGCACAATACATCCCAATGGCTTGCCTGGCAGGAGTATTGGTCATTGTATCTTATAACATGAGCGAATGGCGTACATTTAAGGGGTTGCTGAAAAGCCCCAAATCAGATGTAACGGTATTGCTCATTACCTTCTTCCTGACGGTTATCTTCGACCTGACCATTGCCATTGAAATGGGATTGGTTATTGCCTGCATCCTCTTTATGAAGCGTGTAATGGAAACCACGGAGATTTCGGTTATTAAAGACCAGATAGATCCTAACCAGGAACTGGATATTGCAGTACACGAAGAAAACCTGATGATTCCGCAAGGCGTAGAGGTATACGAAATAAATGGTCCGTACTTCTTTGGTATTGCTACCAAGTTTGAGGAAACCATGGCTCAACTGGGCGATAATGCTAAAGTACGCATCATCCGCATGAGACGGGTACCGTTTATTGATTCTACCGGTATTCACAACCTGACTACCTTGTGTAAGATGTCGCAAAAGGAACACACTACCATTGTACTCTCGGGAGTAAACGATAAAGTACACGAAACACTTGAGAAGTCGGGCTTCTATGAATTGTTAGGCAAAGAGAATATCTGTCCTAACATTAATGTAGCATTGAACCGGGCCACCGATATTTTGGAAGCGAATCAATAAGAAGCCGTAGCATCCAATCCGGCTGCTTGTAGCAATGCAACAATGCGGTCGAGTTCTTCTTTGGTAGCTTTCTCCAAACTCTTCGTGGGTGTTTCACGGTCGATGGTATAAATCATTACTTGCCGGGGAGCAATGTCACGAACAGCTTCTAACCACGGAAGTACGTATGCATCGGTGGTATTATCTACACTCTGACCTTTGAAAGTTCCCTTCATAAACATGGTTTGTACAATGCAATTGCCGTGGAATGCTTTCATTTGTTCAATAACGGTGGCTACCGAATAAGATTTGGCAGGACAATCTACCAGGCGGATATAAGCCTCATCCACCGTATCCAGTTTCAGGATATTGTTATCTACCTTATTCAAGGCTTCAAAGGTACCCGGACGTCCCAGGAAAGTAGCATTGCTCAACACGCTTACTTTGGCTTTCGGAAAATAACTATCGCGCAAAGCTAAGGTATCGTCAATTATTTCGGCAAAATGCGGATGAGCGGTGGGCTCACCGTTCCCGGCAAAAGTCAGTACATCGGGAGCCACGCCTTCGGCCTGCATCTCCTTTAATTTACTTTCCAGCGCTGTGCGTACTTCTTCGCGGGTAGGAAGCAACGAACGTGTACGGTGCTCACCATTCAAACCACACTCGCAATAAATACAATCAAACGAACATACTTTGCCATCGGCAGGCAACAGGTTGATTCCCAAAGAAACTCCCAAACGACGGGAATGTACGGGACCGAATATAGGAGAAGCAAATATTACTGACATACGTTTACGGGTTTTGTTGTGCTGCAAAGATAGGCTAAAACTTAAAACGAAGTTGCAGTTGTACGTCTGCTTTTTTATTTCCACGTATCAGGTCGTTCCCTGAACCTATCTTATCACGGTCGAAATAGATGGTTTGCCCGTACTTACCCAGCACCATCCAACGGGCATTGATATCGTACCGGAGGCGGAACGAAAAGCGAACTCCCTCTCCTTGAAAAGAAGGAGTATAAAAGGAGTGCAACAATCCTCTCTCGGGTATATATACGCGTGCATCATAATCGTCGGTATGGAAATAACTCCCTTGTAAAGCACCCTCCATCTTTGAACGTAGAAACCGGTAAGAGGCAGCCTGGGTAAGCTGATAACCGTACGAAGTACTCTCCTCGTTGTGTTGGAATGTATTTGCATCCAGTGTAGTACGTAAGGTGAAAGAAGAGTTGGGCTGATAATTAAACCGATACCGCAGTTTGTGATGATAAACAGGCATTATTTCTTTACCACCCGTACCTGTTACATCGCGTTCTTTGCGCTGATAACGATAATCTACAGTGAAATTCCACTTCTTTGCAGGAGAGAAAACCGCTTTAAACACACCCTCCATACCTTGTGAAGGTTTGCTGATTCGATACTTCCACCAGGGAAACGAAAATAAATCGACCGAAACAAAGAACGTCCAATACGGTACCGAACGTATTTCACCTGCCACATACCATCCGTTTTCATTCTGCATCCCGCTTTCGGCAAACGAGCGGGCAAACATCGCCCAATAATCGTGTGCATAATAACGGTGCAATAACATCAATTGAACTGTTTGCAAAGGAGAATATAAAACCCTGTTTAAAGCAGCAAATCCTTTTTTACCTATAGCCACCTCTCCCTGCAGAGTAAATTTACACCACCGGTACTGGTAATCGGCACCTATATTATAAAAGGTACGCCCGTGCAGGTTGTACTTTGAATACGTTCGTAATTCCGGTTCGTAGGGTTTAGAGAAATCATAATACAATCCGGTAACCCCTACCCTGAATTGTTCCTTGCCGTACGTAATATTTCCGCCCATCACCTGTAAAGCAACCGTATGTTTCTTTTTCACTTCGGCTTCACTGCGGTGCAACCCTGTTTTATCGATGGAAGTAATCACTCCCTCGCTTTCTTTTCCGTCCAACAGACGATGCGAGTAGAAAGCCGACACTTCCCACGGTTTGCCAAGTGCAACGGTAGCAGCCACTCCCCGAAAGTAAGACGTTTCATCGGTCGACGTATGCCGGTTTATCCCGTTACTCAGGTAACGAAACGCTGAAGCCGAAGCTACTTTACCCAACATAAACCCGGTATTTACCACCAATCCTTGTCCGAAACCTACGCGGTAATCGCCTACTGCCAGCGTCTTTATACATCCTATATTTTTTACCAACAGATGAAACGAATAAGAGTCGTATCCCTTCCGGTTATGCAAAGCCCCGAACGGTTCGCCGGAATCTTTCTCACCCGTAAGCCCGGCATACAAATTATCCCGGTATCGAAATGAATACCGCAAAGAATGGTAATTCGGAGTTCCCAGGTAAGTATATTCGTAGCCTTTCCGGCGATAAAAAGGAATATCCAAACGAGTAAGCAACTCATGCTTTCCGTACTTAACAACTTCTTCGATACGCGGAATCGAAGGTTTCTTCTCCACTTCTAAAACGCAAAAAAACGGAATTAAATATTCTATGGTCCTTCGGTCTATTCCGTCAATTAATTGGAACTCATAAAGAGTCTTCATTTCCCCATGAATATAGAGATAAGCCAGGATGTTTTCAATCTGTCCGGCAGTAAGAAAAGGTAACGATTCCAACTGTTCGCGGGTCACTGTGTTTACATTGAACGGTTGTTCCATTCGTTCGGATAATTCCATAAGCGCCTCTTCGGTAAATGAAGTTCCCTTTTCGCTGTCGGTAACCGACAACTCTTCCAAAACTTCGACTAATTCGGGATAACGTGTATTTTGTGCACGAACAGCTAAAGGCATCAACAGAATAGTTACGAAGATAATAAGGCTAACAAAGTATATTTTTTTCATTCTATTTGGTTTCTTCCTGCTTATGAAGATACTTTAAATAGGTTAATCTTGCAAGAAAATAAACAATCTAATGAATTATCATGTAATTTTGTAGTATGAAAAGAATGCTTACTTCATTCATTCTGACGTTGTTTGCTCTTGTGACCTATCTTCCGGTACAGGCACAGCAAACAGAAAGCAACGGTGGGATTCTTGTACCGATGTGTTATCACAACGGCGAGTGGATTCCGTTTGTTGAATTGCGAACTGTTTATGTATTTGCTCCGTTAAAATTTAAGAATGAAAAGGAACGCATTGAATATGACAGATTGGTACGGAATGTAAAAAAAGTATATCCTATTTCGCGTGAAATTAACCGTACCATCATTGAAACGTACGAGTTCCTGATGACCCTTCCCAATGAAAAGGCCCGCCAAAAACATATTAAATTGGTAGAAAAAGGCTTGAAGCAGCAATATACCCCGCAAATGAAGAAACTCAGTTTTACCCAAGGAAAACTGCTCATTAAACTGGTGGATCGCCAAAGCAACCAAACTTCTTACGAACTGGTAAAAGCTTTTATGGGACCTTTCAAAGCGGGTGTTTACCAAACCTTTGCCGCACTGTTTGGTGCAAGCCTCAAGAAAGAGTACGATCCCGAAGGAGATGACAGGCTCACAGAACGGGTTGTTTTGCTGATTGAAAGCGGACAAATTTAATTTTCTTCCCGATACTTTGAGATTATTATAAGCACATCTTTAGCTTTTCACAGTAATGATAAGACCTTATCACATATATGATAAAGCTTTATCACAGCAATGATAAGGTCTTATCATTACTGTGAAAAGCTAAAAATAATGGGATAATATCTTCATATCTTCCCAGCAAAACGGTACAACATGATACAATAATGGCCCAAACAATAGGTTATTGCCGGGCCATTATCAGGTATTATAATCCTAATTGTGCCGAAATCTGCAACATGCGTTGGATAGGTTTCACTGCTTTGGCAGCTACGTCGGCATCCACCGTTATTTCGGGCGATTCGTTCTTGAGGCAATCATACAGCTTCTCCAAGGTATTTAACCGCATAAAGCTACACTCATTGCAAGCACAGGTGCTATCGTTGGGCGGAGCCGGGATAAACGTCTTTTGCGGACATTTCTTTTGCATTTCATGCAAGATACCCGATTCGGTAGCTACAATAAAGCGTTGCTCGTCGCTGTTCACGGCATACTTCAACAAAGCAGCGGTTGAACCTACCACATCGGCCAGTTTCAATACAGCGCTCTTACACTCGGGATGAGCCAATACAACGGCATCGGGGTATTGTGCTTTCAGTTCTACAATCTTCTCTACCGAGAACTGTTCGTGTACATGACAGGCGCCATCCCACAGAATCATTTCCCGGTTGGTAATGGAGTTGATATAATTTCCTAAGTTACGGTCGGGACCAAAGATTATTTTCTCATCTTTGGGAAAACTTTCTACTATCTGTTTGGCATTGGTAGAGGTTACCACTACATCGGTAACTGCCTTCACGGCTGCCGTAGTATTTACGTACGATATAACGGTATATCCGGGATGTTCTTTGACAAACTGCTCGAATTGGTCGGCGGGACAACTATCCGCCAATGAACAACCGGCGTTCATGTCGGGCACCAACACTTTCTTGGAAGGCGAAAGAATCTTGGCTGTTTCACCCATAAAATGAACACCGCACATCACAATGATGTCGGCCTCGGTCTTAGCAGCCCATTGAGCCAGTGCCAGGCTGTCGCCTACAAAGTCGGCTATGTCCTGTATGTCACCCGTCTGGTAGTAGTGAGCCAGAATGATTGCATTCTTTTCTTTTTTCAGCTCATTGATTGCTTTTATGAGAGTATTCATAATAAATATATTTGTTCTTCTAATTTTTTAAAAATCTCGTAATAGTGATGATAGCCTGTTAATAGTGTTGGAAACTAATTGTTAAATATGTTGCAAATATGGTTATTAGTATCTGTATCGGGGTTACTATTAGTTTATGAACTGTAATGAACAACCTTACTTATTGATAATAAGCCATGTTTCCATATCTATTAACAGCTTGTTTATAACGCGCAAAGTTAAAAACTTTATAGATATAAACCGGTTGATTGCTGCTGAAAAATATGTTTATACTCGCGTTGGAAGTTTGGCTTATCTTTTTTGGTTTGTTTATTCCGTCTTCTTCTTAGGAATTGTTTTGATATATGCAAGGATAAGTTTTCAAAATCTTTGCGCATAGATTTCACAGGTTTTCAACAGTTATAAACAGGTGTGTTAACAAGGAATTCATTACCTTTGCATCCAATAAACAATGTATATAGTAAATAGGTTGTATGAGGAAACTTAAAATAACGGAATTGAACCGCATCAGCGCCGAAGAGTTTAAAGAAGCCGGTAAATTACCTTTAATTGTGGTACTGGATGATGTACGCAGTTTGCACAACATCGGTTCGGTGTTCCGTACTTCCGATGCTTTCCGGGTAGAATGTATCTACCTGTGTGGCATTACGGCTGTTCCTCCACATCCTGAAATGCACAAAACGGCTTTGGGAGCCGAATACACGGTAGATTGGAAGTATGTTAATAACGCCGTGGAAGCTGTTGATAACCTTCGCCGGGAAGGATACGTTGTGTACTCCATTGAACAAGCCGAAGGAAGCATTCTGTTGGACGAACTGGAACTGGACACCACTCAAAAATATGCCGTGGTACTGGGTAACGAGGTAAAGGGAGTTCAGCAGGAAGTTATCGACCATAGCGATGGTTGTATAGAGATTCCGCAATACGGTACCAAGCATTCACTGAACGTTTCGGTTACTTCGGGCATTGTTATTTGGGACTTTTTCAAGCAACTTACCTTTCGCAGTTAACTATTTGTGTCTTAAAAGAGTTTAAATAATAGATATTACATCACTTTTTATTCGTTTCTTTGCACCAATTTCGGGTATAGTGCATTCTATTGAGTAGGATGCACATCACTTTTTGACGGATATTTGATGAATAAACTACTCATACATGCTTGTCCGCTCTGTGGCGGCACTCATCTGGAGAGTGTAATGACTTGCACGGACTACTTTGCTACAGGCGAACAGTTTGACTTGTTCTGCTGTCACGATTGTGGATTTACCTTTACACAAGGAGCACCTGTTGAAAGTGAAATAGGCAAATATTACGAAAGTCCCGAATACATCTCGCACTCCAATACCAGGAAAGGTTTAATGAATACCCTTTACCATTATGTACGCATGTATATGTTGGGACATAAGGCGCGCATGGTTATTAAGGAGTCGTACCTTAAAAAAGGACGGCTGCTCGATATAGGCACCGGTACAGGTTACTTTCTGCATGCCATGCAACAACGCGGCTGGAAGGTAGAAGGAGTAGAGAAGAGCGCTGCCGCCCGCGATTTTGCACAAGCTAATTTTCAATTGAACATACAGCCCGAATCGGCGTTAAGTAACTTTGATGCAGGTTCATTCCATGTCATTACACTTTGGCATGTGATGGAACACCTGGAGCATCTGGACGAAACATGGAAGTTACTCCGGGAGTTATTAACCGATAAAGGCGTATTAATAGTAGCTGTTCCCAACTGTTCGTCGTACGATGCCAAGAAGTACGGAGCCGATTGGGCAGCCTATGACGTACCGCGTCATTTGTGGCACTTTACGCCCTCTACCATACATAAGTTGGCATCCAAGCACGGATTTATCATGGCCAACCGACACCGTATGCCGTTTGATGCTTTTTATGTATCGATGTTGAGCGAGAAGAACCAGAAGAAACATTTCGCTTTTTTGCGAGGTATGTACAGCGGATGCATCGCTTTGTTCCAGGCGTTGCCACGGAAAGAGAGAAGCAGTTCTATGATTTACGTTTTTAGAAAGAAGAACGGATGAAAACCAGAAACCGGCATAACGGCGTGTCGTACTTCGACCTGCAATTTGTAACATCGAGCATCAGTACCATGTTGGTATTGCTTTTGTTGGGCTTGGTGGTGTTCTTTGTGCTTTCGGCACATAGCCTGTCGGTGTATGTACGCGAGAACATCAGCTTCTCCATCCTGATTAGCGACGAGATGCGTGAACCGGACATTGTGAAACTGCAACACAAACTGGATAAAGAGAACTTTGTAAAGAGCAGCGAATACATCTCCAAAAAACAAGCGTTGGCAGAGCAAACCGAAGCCATGGGTACCAATCCCGAAGAGTTCCTGGGATACAATCCGTTTACCGCTTCCATTGTTATCAAATTGCGTTCCGATTATGCCAATGGCGACAGCATTGCCGTGATTGAGAAAATGCTGAAAAAGAACACCAATATACAAGAGGTGCTTTACCGCAAAGAGTTGATTGATGCGGTGAACGATAATATACGTAACATCAGCCTGGTGCTGCTGGGACTGGCGGTGGTGCTTACCTTTATCTCGTTTGCGCTGATAAACAATACCATCCGGCTCACTATTTACTCCAAACGCTTCCTGATACATACCATGAAATTGGTGGGAGCCAGTTGGGGATTCATACGGAAGCCGTTTATTATCCGTAATATATGGATTGGCGTGTTATCGTCTATCATGGCCAATGCCGTGTTGATGGGTGCCGCCTATTGGTTGGTATCGTACGAGTCGGAACTGATACGGATTATTACTCCCGAGATTATGCTCATTGTTTCGGGCAGCGTGCTGCTATTCGGGGTAACCATTACTTCTTTGTGTGCCTACGTTTCCATCAACAAATACCTGCGGATGAAAGCAAGCACCTTGTATTATATATAGGAATAACAAATAGAAAACAATATGAGTGATAAAAAGAAATTTGCCTTTGACAAGACCAATTTTATCCTGCTTGGTGTAGGAATGGCAGTGGTTATCATCGGTTTTATCCTGATGGGAGGTCCTTCGTCTACGGAGACTGCCTTCGAACCGGATATTTTTAGTGTGCGTCGTATCAAAGTAGCGCCAATGGTGTGTTTCTTTGGTTTTATATTCATGATATACGCCGTGTTGCGTAAACCCAAAACCAAGGAATAAGAAATGGAGTGGTTTGAAGCGCTTATCCTTGGATTAATTCAAGGATTTACCGAATATTTGCCTGTAAGCAGCAGTGGTCATCTGGCTATCGGTTCGGCATTGTTCGGATTGAACGGAGAAGAAAACCTTACGTTTGCCATTGCCGTACATGCAGCCACGGTACTGAGCACCATTGTGATTCTTTGGAAAGAGATTGAATGGATTGTGACCGGCGTGTTTAAGCTGAAGTGGAACGAAGAAACACGTTATGCCGCCAATATTGTGGTTTCAATGATTCCTATCGGTATTGTGGGTGTATTCTTTAAGGATCAGGTAGCCGAAATCTTTGGCGAAGGTTTGTTGCTGGTAGGATGTATGTTATTGCTTACAGCCGTACTGCTTACCTTCTCGTATTACGCAAAGCCCAAACAAAAAGAAAAAATATCTTTGAAAGATGCTTTCATTATCGGACTGTCGCAGGCATGTGCCGTACTTCCAGGACTTTCCCGTTCGGGTACTACCATTGCTACCGGTTTGTTGCTGGGTAATAAAAAAGAAAGCATGGCTCAGTTCTCTTTCCTGATGGTATTGGCTCCTATTCTGGGTGAAGCAGTACTCGATTTAATGAAAGGCGGATTCAGTCCTGCCGAGTCGGGCATTCCTACTCTTTCTTTGATTATTGGCTTTTTAGCCGCTTTTGTGTCGGGATGCATTGCCTGCCGTTGGATGATTAATATTGTAAAGAAGGGTAAATTGATTTATTTTGCCATTTACTGTGTAATCGCAGGAGTAGCTACCATCATTTACTCATTGGTATAAGAGAATGGATTTTATAAAAGGAGAGATCTTATATTTTAATAAACCGCTTACATGGACTTCCTTCAACCTGGTGGCACGGGCACGTTACCACGTATCGCGTAAGGTAGGAGTGAAGAAACTGAAAGTAGGACACGCCGGCACACTGGATCCGCTGGCTACCGGGGTGATGATTGTATGCACGGGCAAAGCTACCAAACGTATTGAAGAATTTCAGTACCAAACGAAGGAGTACGTAGCCACCATTCAACTGGGTGCTACCACGCCATCATACGATTTGGAAAAGGAGATTGATGCTACCTATCCCACGGAACACATTACCAAGGAGTTGGTAGAGGAAACATTGCAGCACTTTATCGGGGAGATTCAACAGATACCGCCCGCTTTCTCGGCTTGTAAAGTAGACGGGGCACGGGCATACGACCTGGCCCGCAAGGGACAAGAAGTGGAGTTGAAGCCCAAATTGCTGGTCATTGACGAGATTGAGTTGCTGGAATGTAACCTGCCCGAGATTGTGATTCGCGTAGTGTGCAGCAAAGGAACCTATATTCGTGCCCTGGCACGCGATATTGGCGAAGCACTGAACAGCGGAGCGCATCTTACCGGATTGGTTCGTACCCGCGTGGGCGATATACGGTTGGAAGATTGCCTCGACATCGAACAATTTCCCGAATGGCTCGCCCAACAAGAGATAGATAGTACAGACGAAAATTAATTAAAACAATAGATATGAAACTGTCACAATTCAAATTCAAGCTACCGGAGGAACGAGTTGCCTTGTATCCTACGAAGTACAGAGATGAATCGCGCCTGATGGTACTCCATCGCCAAACCGGCGAAATTGAGCACAAGATGTTCAAGGATGTACTGAACTATTTTGACGATAAGGATGTGTTTGTGTTTAACGACACCAAGGTATTCCCTGCCCGTCTGTACGGAAATAAGGAAAAGACCGGAGCACGTATTGAAGTATTCTTGTTGCGCGAGCTTAACGAGGATCTTCGTTTGTGGGATGTATTGGTAGACCCTGCCCGTAAAATACGTATCGGTAACAAACTTTACTTCGGTGAAGACGATTCGATGGTGGCGGAGGTAATTGACAATACCACTTCACGCGGACGTACCTTGCGTTTCTTGTACGACGGTCCGCACGATGAATTCAAGAAAGCATTGTACGCTTTGGGCGAGACTCCCCTGCCCCATTCCATCGTGAACCGCCCGGTAGAAGAAGACGATGCCGAACGTTTCCAATCTATCTTTGCCCGTAACGAAGGAGCCGTAACAGCTCCTACCGCCAGCCTTCACTTCAGTCGTGAGCTGATGAAGCGTTTGGAAATCAAAGGAATCGACTTTGCATACGTAACCTTGCATGCCGGTTTGGGTAACTTCCGCGAAATTGATGTGGAAGACCTTACCAAGCATAAAATGGATTCGGAACAGATGTTTGTGAACCAGCGTGCCGTGCAAACGGTAAACCGTGCCAAGGACAATAACCGCAACGTATGTGCCGTAGGTACTACCGTGATGCGTGCCATTGAAAGCGCTGTGAGCACCGACGGGCATTTAAAGGAATTTGAAGGATGGACCAATAAGTTTATCTTCCCCCCGTACGATTTCACAGTAGCCAACAGCATGATTTCTAATTTCCACATGCCTCTTTCTACCCTATTGATGATTGTTGCCGCCTTTGGAGGTTACGATCAGGTAATGGGAGCTTATGATTTGGCGTTGAAAGAAGGATACCGTTTCGGTACCTACGGCGATGCCATGCTGATTCTGGATAAGTAATGACTGTTTATCTGGGGCTGGGAACCAATTTAGGAGACAAAGAACGCAACCTCCGGGAAGCCGTTCAACAGATAGAAAAGCGGATAGGGAACGTGGTTTCCCTGTCTGCTTTTTATGCTACTGCCCCTTGGGGATTTGCTTCGGCAAACGGTTTCCTGAATGCCGCCGCTTGCGTTGAAACCACCCTTGCCCCGTTGGATTTATTGCACGAAACCCAAACCATTGAGAGCGAGTTGGGGCGCACGGCAAAGTCGGCCGCCGGTGTATATACCGACAGGCTCATTGACATTGACCTGTTGTTGTACGGTGATTTGATTCAGTCGGGCGAAGAGCTTACACTCCCCCATCCTTTGATGACACAGCGACGTTTCGTGATGGAACCGTTGGCAGAGATTGCTCCCAACCTGGTGCATCCCGTATTGGGTAAGCAGATGAAGGAGTTGTTATCGGCGCTTCCTTGATTTCCACTGGTCGATGAAGCGTGGCAGATAAGCCAGGCAACCTACCAAAGCGGCATACAGAAGGTGCAGTTGTGAGAATTCACGGTTGTTCAGCCGGCAGATGAGGTAATACAATCCAACGGTTACTCCTATATAGATAGCAAGTATAAGTGCATTTTTAAGTGGTCTTTTCATTGCGAAATGATGTTAATACGATGCAAATGTAGCAATTATTTCAATAGAATATTCTACCTTTGTCCCCTGTAAATGAGTGTGGAGAGATTTGAGCAGCTTGCAACCACAGAAAAAAATGCTAAATAACATTCCTTTCTGCGTGCCTTCCGGCAACCTTTCTGCTTATATCCCGTTCCTTTTTCAGCTACATTTTTAGTTTAATCATTTAATTCCTTTTAGTAAAATGGGATATTTATTCACATCCGAATCGGTGTCTGAAGGACACCCCGACAAAGTGGCCGATCAAATATCGGACGCCGTACTTGACAAACTGTTGGCATTTGACCCCAGTTCGAAAGTAGCATGCGAAACCTTGGTAACTACCGGACAGGTAGTACTGGCGGGCGAAGTGAAGACGAGTGCATACGTTGACTTGCAACTGATTGCACGGGAAGTAATTAAGAAAATTGGGTATACCAAAGGGGAGTACATGTTCGAAAGCAATTCGTGCGGTGTACTTTCGGCTATCCATGAGCAGAGTGCTGACATTAACCGTGGTGTAGAGCGTGAGAATCCGATGGATCAGGGCGCGGGCGACCAGGGAATGATGTTTGGGTACGCTACCAACGAAACGGAAAACTACATGCCGTTGTCGCTTGACTTGTCGCACCGCATTTTGCAGGTGTTGGCCGATATTCGTCGCGAAGGCAAGGAGATGACCTACCTCCGTCCGGATGCCAAGAGCCAGGTAACTATTGAATACGATGATAATGGCAAACCGGTACGCATCGATACCATCGTGGTATCTACGCAACACGATGATTTTGTGCAACCTGCCGACGGCTCGGAAGCTGCTCAACTGAAAGCCGATGAAGAGATGTTGGCTGTGATTCGCCGCGATGTAATCAATATTTTGATGCCGCGCGTGATTGCTTCTATCAACCACAAAAACGTATTGTCGTTGTTCAATGACAGCATTATTTATCACGTAAATCCTACCGGTAAATTTGTAATTGGCGGTCCGCACGGTGATACCGGATTGACCGGCCGTAAAATTATTGTAGATACCTACGGTGGTAAAGGCGCTCACGGTGGTGGCGCTTTCTCCGGAAAAGACCCCAGTAAGGTTGACCGCAGTGCTGCATACGCCGCCCGTCACATTGCCAAGAACCTGGTAGCCGCCGGTGTAGCCGATGAGCTGCTGGTACAAGTATCATACGCCATTGGCGTAGCCCGTCCGGTAAGCATTTATGTAGATACCTACGGACGTAGCCACGTGAAGATGAGCGACGGTGAAATTGCCAAGAAGATTGACCAACTGTTCGACCTGCGCCCCAAAGCTATTGAAGAACGGTTGAAGCTGCGTAATCCCATCTACAGCGAAACTGCCGCTTACGGGCACATGGGACGCGAACCGCAGGTAGTTACTAAAACCTATACGTCACGTTACCAGGATACCAAAACCATTGAAGTGGAATTGTTTACCTGGGAGAAACTGGACTATGTAGACAAGGTGAAAGCCGCTTTCGGATTGTAATCAGCAAAGCTTTTAGCTTTATTTATAGCAAGCCGTTTACCCTGTTGCATACAGCGCGGGTAAGCGGCTTCTTTCATTTCTTTCGGTTGTTTTGGTAAGAATATGCACGAAATCATGTACTTTTGCATCGGTAATCCCTAAAACTCTCGAAAATGAATCAGATAAAGTCTGTGTGTGTATATGGTGCTTCCAGTACAAAAATCGATCCGGTTTACTTTGAAGCTGCTCGTCGTTTGGGTTGTTTACTCGCCGAGCGCTGCATTCAGTTGATAAACGGAGCCGGTAGTTTTGGACTGATGCGTGCCGCTACCGACGGTGTGATAGACAACGGAGGCGAAGCCGTAGGCATTATTCCTCACTTTATGGTGGAACAAGGCTGGCAATACGAACGCATGACACGCATCATTGAAGTAAGCGGTATGCACGAACGCAAGCAACTCATGGCCAACATGAGCGATGCGGTAATTGCCCTGCCCGGTGGTGTAGGCACACTGGATGAGCTGATGGAGATTATTACCTGGAAGCAGTTGGCCCTTTACCTGAATCCGGTTGTGATTCTGAATACCAATAACTTTTACGGTCCGCTACTCGGCATGCTTCAAAAGGCAATGGACGAAAATTTTATGCGCCCCAGCCATGGAGCCCTGTGGCACGTAGCCGAAACCCCTGAAGAAGCTATCGAACTGATTCATAACATACCCGTGTGGGACGTATCTATCCGTAAGTTTGCCGCTATATGATACCCTCCGATACGCTTCCCTTATTCTACAAAGATCACTTTGTGACCGAAGACACCGTGGCGCTCACCCGGTATCATTCGGCAAGGGAACTTGCGTCCGGAATAGAGGCGGAGCCTCTCTCCTACTCTCTGCATACCGATAATGTAATAGCCCTGATTCTGTTGGGTTGCTTTCTGCTCTCGGCGGTAGTCCTGGCGCGTAGCAAGAAACTGTTGGCAGAAATGCTGAAAGGATTCCTGTTTCACCGGGAACGTGCCAGTCTTTTCTCTGTTTCAACGGTAGGCGAAGCCCGTTTCCTTTTGTTGCTTTTGGTACAAACCTGTGTGTTGGGCGGATTCTGCATGCTCAATTTTTTCTTAGATACCCAACCTGCCTTCGTGATGAAAGTTTCTCCCCACCTTTTGCTGGGAATTTATGTGGGAGTTTGGGTGGTATATCTATTTGTAAAGTGGATAATTTATCTTTTTCTGGGATGGATATTTCTTGACAAAACAAAGCTAAATATATGGATGGAATCTTACGTTTTGCTGGTTTATTACCTTGGTTTTATGCTTTTTCCGCTTGTTTTGCTTCTCGTGTATTTTGATTTAAATCTTGTATTTTTGGTCACAATTAGTGCGGTTTTACTTATTTTCACTAAAATATTGATGTTTTACAAGTGGATAAAGCTTTTTTTCGACAATATTTTCGGCCTTTTCCTATTAATTGTGTACTTTTGTGCCCTTGAAATCATACCTTTCTTATTGATATATCGGGGTATGATAGAACTTAATGAATTGTTGGTAATCAAAATTTAGGACGTTGAAAATTAAGAAAGTACTTGTGTCGCAGCCTAAGCCTGCGTCAGAGAAATCTCCCTATTACGACATCGCTGAAAAGTATGGCGTGAAAATAGATTTCCGACCGTTTATCAAAGTAGAGAGTCTCTCTGCAAAAGAATTCAGGCAACAGAAGGTATCCATCCTGGATCATACCGCTGTAATCTTTACTTCGCGTCATGCGATAGACCACTTCTTTAATCTTTGTACGGAACTTCGTGTAACGATTCCTGAAACGATGAAGTATTTCTGTGTAACAGAGGCTGTGGCACTTTATATCCAGAAGTATGTGCAGTACCGCAAGCGGAAAATCTTCTTCGGATCTACCGGAAAAGTAGAAGACCTGCTGCCCTCTATTCTGAAGCATAAAACAGAGAAGTATTTCACGCCGATGTCCGACGTACACACGGACGAAGTAAAGAATATGATGGATAAGCACCATATTCAGCACACCGAAGTGGTTATGTACCGTACGGTGAGCAATGACTTTACTCCGGATGAAGCATTTGATTACGATATGTTGGTGTTCTTCAGTCCGGCGGGAGTAAGCTCGTTGAAGAAGAACTTCCCCGACTTCGACCAAAAAGATATCAAGATTGGAACGTTTGGCCTTACTACCGCGCAGGCAGTGCGTGACGCGGGTCTTCGTTTAGACCTGGAAGCTCCTACCGTGCAAGCTCCGTCTATGACAGCTGCGTTGGAGTTGTTTATCAAAGAGAACAACAAAGGAAAGTAACTAATAGTGTTTAGCGGTTAGTGATTAACGACGAACGGGTACTTTCCTTTCGCCGGTAATTACTAATCGCTAAATTTTTTATTATATGAATACACTACACTCGACCGAAAGGCTGAAAAGCAAGATTCTGATTGAGAAGATGTTCGAAGGCGGGGCCTCCCGCTCTTTCTCCGTCTTCCCTTTGCGGGTGGTGTATATGCCTGTTGAACAGGGCGAGGCAACGGCTTCTATCCTGATTAGTGTTCCTAAGAAACGGTTCAAGCGGGCGGTAAAGCGCAACCGGGTAAAGCGCCAGATGCGTGAGGCGTACCGCAAGAACAAGCACGAACTGTTGCAACTGCTGGAAAGCAAGGAGCAGAAAATGGCGCTCGCCTTTATCTACCTGTCGGACGAGTTGATATCGACCGCCCTGTTTGAAGAGAAAATGAAAACGGTGCTTGCACGCCTGTGCGAGAAGTTGTCATGAAACGCTTTTTCTCGTACATACTGCTCATTCCCATTTACTTTTACCGGATGTGCATCTCACCCATGCTCCCTCCCTCGTGCCGCTTTACCCCTACCTGCTCGCAATATGCCATTGAAGCCATCAAGAAGCACGGGCCGTTACGCGGGTTTTACCTGGCTGTGCGGCGCATTCTGCGTTGCCATCCGTGGGGAGGTTCCGGTTACGACCCCGTTCCTTAATTTTCCGGCCGATGGATTACTTCGATATACATACCCACACCGTACCTGCTCGTCCCGGACAGGCATTGGTCAGCATCCGCTTTCCGGAGCCTTTTGAGCTGGTAGCAGGAGCGTGGTATTCGGTAGGCATACATCCGTGGGATGTGGAGCAGGCCGATGAGGCGGATTGGGCATTGTTGGAAGAGTTGCTTAAACACCCCCAGGTACTTGCCGTGGGCGAGTGCGGATTAGACAGATGCGTACATGCCGACCGGTGGGAAGCGCAACTCCGCCTTTTTGAACGACAGGCCCACCTGGCCGAGGAGTTGGGCAAACCGCTGATTATTCACAACGTACGCGCTACCGATGTTTTTATTTCTTTGCGGAAGAACCATCACTATACCTGCCCCTGGGTGCTGCACGGCTTTCGCGGAAAGCCGGAAGCTGCTTTGCAAGCGGTATCACAAGGGTTCTACCTTTCGTTGGGCACGCAGTTTAATGAAGAAACTCTGCGCGCAGTTCCATTAAACCGCATTGTGCTCGAGACCGATGAGAGCGGGGCGGATATTCGTGATATTTACCTTCGGGCGGCACAGGTAAAAGGTCTGCCTGTGACGGAATTCTCCCGGGAAATAGGCCTTAACATTCTTCACCTCATGGGGCTCTGAGTTCTTTTGCCCTTTCGTTGAACCTTTCACGGTTCTTCCGTTCGATGCATCTTCCTGACTAATTGTTTGTATCTTTGGATAATGTGTCGTACTTTTGTCTCCAATTTTAGAAAAATAACAAACATATATAACCATGAATTTTGTAGAAGAATTAAGATGGCGCGGCATGTTGCATGACATGATGCCCGGCACCGAAGAATTATTGGCTAAAGAACAAGTATCAGCCTATTTGGGTATCGACCCTACGGCCGATTCACTGCATATCGGACACCTGTGTGGAGTGATGATGCTCCGTCACCTGCAACGTTGCGGCCACAAGCCGTTGGCGCTGATTGGTGGAGCTACGGGTATGATTGGCGACCCTTCGGGCAAGTCGGCCGAGCGTAACCTGCTCGACGAAACCACGTTGCGCCACAACCAGGACTGCATCAAAAAGCAGTTGGCTAAGTTTCTCGACTTCGAGTCGGATGCACCCAACCGTGCCGAGCTGGTAAACAACTACGACTGGATGAAGGACATTACCTTCCTTGACTTTGCCCGCGAAGTAGGTAAGCACATTACCGTTAACTACATGATGGCGAAAGATTCGGTAAAGAAACGCCTCAACGGCGAAGCCCGCGACGGATTGTCGTTTACCGAGTTTACCTACCAGTTGCTGCAAGGATACGATTACCTTCACCTCAACCAAACCAAGGGCTGCAAGCTCCAGATGGGTGGTTCGGACCAATGGGGTAACATCACTACCGGTACCGAGTTGATTCGTCGTACCAACGGTAACGAGGCATACGCCCTTACCTGTCCGCTCATTACCAAAGCCGATGGCGGTAAATTTGGTAAAACCGAGTCGGGTAACGTATGGCTGGATGCCCGCTACACTACCCCGTACAAGTTCTACCAGTTCTGGCTGAATGTGAGCGACAGTGACGCCGAACGCTACATCAAGATATTTACCTCGCTCGCCAAAGAAGAAATTGACGCACTGGTAGCCGAGCACCAGGCAGCTCCCCACTTGCGTGTGTTGCAAAAGCGTCTGGCCAAGGAAGTTACCATTATGGTACACTCTGAAGCCGAGTACGATGCGGCGGTAGAAGCCTCTGAAATCCTCTTTGGTAACGCTACTTCGGATGCGTTGAAGAAGCTGGACGAAGCTACCCTGTTGGCCGTATTCGAAGGCGTTCCGCAGTTTGAAGTGCCCATGTCGGTATTTGCCGAAGGTGCCAAAGCCATCGACTTGTTGGTGGATAATGCAGCCGTATTCCCCTCAAAGGGCGAAATGCGTAAGCTGGTTCAAGGCGGCGGCGTATCGGTTAACAAGGAAAAGCTGGCTGCTCCCGACCAGGTTATTACCACGGGCGACCTGCTAAACGGTAAGTATCTGCTGGTACAACGCGGTAAGAAAAACTACTACTTGCTGCTCGCAAAGTAAAATATTGTAGAAAAGATTTGGAACATTAAACAGATACCGTTATCTTTGCACCGCTTTTTAACAGAAAGCACTAAGTTTGTCTCATGGTGTAATGGTAGCACAACAGGTTTTGGTTCTGTTTGTTAAGGTTCGAATCCTTATGAGACAACACAAATAAGTCCGGTTCATTACGAGCCGGATTTTTTTGTTCTGTGGGTCAATCATTGGACGAAACAAAGGGAGGATCACGGATCACCGTCAAAAGTTGAGGGATTGATCTTACGCATATAATTTTGCTAGCCTAAATAAGAAGAATGCTCTGTCCTTTACTCCTCTGAAGACTCTCCTGAAAGCTTTAATCTTGGCATTGAAAGACTCTGCTGCCGCATT
>JAVBVL010000045.1:0-12541 GCA_031554285.1 Bacteroides sp. | reverse complement strand
GTTCAACCCCGAAATAGCGAAGGTTTGTAACCGTCGTTTGATTCCTTACACTCCGGGTTGCGGTTCGGTTTCTGAAATCGGTTTCGCACAGGAAGTAGGTTGCGACCTCTGCAAGGTATTCCCTGCAGGTAACGTAGGTGGACCGTCGTTCGTGAAGAACGTAAAGGCTCCCATGCCCTGGTCGATGTTGATGGTTACCGGTGGTGTAGAGCCTACTAAGGAAAACCTCACCGCGTGGATAAAAGCGGGCGTAACTTGCGTAGGTATGGGTTCGAACTTGTTCCCTGCTGAAGTAGTTGCTGCGAAAGACTGGGCTTGGGTAGTTGCCAAGTGCCAGGAAGCTTTTGGTTACATTGCCGAAGCTCGTAAGTAATAATATGAAAAGCTGATGTGATATCAGCTCTCTATAGGTGCCCCGTAAAGGGTTAGTTAGTGAAAACAACGGGGCACTCTCATTTTGTTTAAAGGTGTTTAAAGGGGATAGGCCATCGGAACGAATCAATCGTTTCGGTGGCTTATTTTTTGTGGAATGCTACTTGAAGGTCACTTGAAGATATCGAACATATAGGTGATGCGGCCCGAAATGGTTGAGTTGGCCGAGCGGGAGAAGTCGTCTTTCTTGGTACTGTTGTAAATATCTGCCAAACCAAAGTAATACCTGCCTTCTATTAAGAAGTTTCCGGCTTTGGTACGCAGTTCAAGACCGGCTCCTCCGGTAATACCATAATCAAACTTGTTATTGATTTTCTTTCCGTATTCCGGTCTGGCTTTCTTTTGGTCGTCGGTCCAGTTGCCTCCAAACTCTTCCGAATCGCCAAGCAGGAAGCCTATTTGCGGACCCAGGTTAAGGAAGAATTGCATACCTCTCTGCTCTTTTCCAAAAGCCAGATGCGCCAGGAACGGAATTTGTACGTAGTTCATGGCACGTTTGTAACTGCGGTCGTTGATTACAACGCCATTTTCTTCAAACTTTTCGTCCCATCCCAGTTGGGAGTAGTTAATCTCTACCTGTGCCCCGCATATCATTGAGAAGTATTTTTCGGAGATGTAACGGGCGGTTAGTCCTCCGTTAATGCCCATCATTCCCTTTTGCTTCACGGTGGGCTGAAAGGTTACCGTATTGTAATTCATTCCGCCGCTCACGCCAACCGAGAAGTTATGACGCTGTTCACCCATTTGTGCCCAAACGGGTAGTGCGGTAACGGCCAACAAGGCGGTGATGAGAAGTATTCGTATTCGGGCCATCATACAGTTTTATTCAAAGTCGAGTTTTACCAGTTCGTAGTTCTTGGTGAAGTGCACAAAGAATACTTTGGTATTAACAAAGCCACCCCAGTTGTTTACCCGTTGAAAGCGCAATCCGGTTTGTATGGGGGTAAAGTTCAGTTTTGACAGGTTGTCTTCCAGGTTGGTACCGTAACGCGACAGTCCTTTCAGGAAGAAGTATCCCGTGTCAAAGCCCAACATTCCGTACTTGGGATAGGTGTTCGCCATCTCTTTGCTGTACCATTTGTGGTACGAGTTGGTAAAGTTGATGGCTGCCGGAAGCAGGTTGTTGGTATAAAACGAGGAGTAGAAGTAGGTATCCAACTCGAAGAAGTTATTGATGTAATCGTTGGTGTATGTTTGCCACTCCGGATAACCGAAGAGGTGGATATCGGCCGTGCTATTTTCACGAACCAACAGCGTAAGCTGCGGAATGATACGGGTAAGCGTGGTGTTGATGGCCGAGGTAGGTACAAAGATATTTGTTTTGTACGTATCCAGCAGTGGTTTCATCTCTTCGCTGGTAGCCGTCTCTTTGATTGTTTTCATCGGGACTCCCTTTTGCTTGAGCTCTTGCTTGAGTCCTTTGATGAAATCGGCCTTTTCCTTATCTACCGTTTCCGATTCGAGGAATATGACATTGGCTTTAGGGAACTGGCGCAGGAAGTGGTCGTACACCTCCGAGTAGAGGTACGATTGCGGGGTGTTAATCTGATACACCAGCGGGTTGTTGAATACCTCGTTGTCCTTCGATGTAAACGGAATTACCAGGCGGATGTTATTCTTCTTGGCAAAAGCAGCCAACGGACTGATTTGTGGTTGGTTCATGGGCCCGAAGATGACGTTCATCTTCTTCATCTCCGGTTTGGCAAGAATCGCGTTGATAGATGCCGCATCGGTATCGGAGTTATAGGCGTACAGGTCGATGGATACACCACTGCGCTTCAGGCTGTCGACGGCTATGAGCAATCCCTCGTAATACTCTACCATACGTTTTTCTTTGGTAAAGGGCAGGATGATGGCGGCTTTGATAACGTCCAGTTTGGTGGAGGTTTCCTTGATTTCGGCGAATAGCTCTTTATTGCTCGGGGCAGTGGTGTAATCGGTTGCCTTGGGCTGACCGGTAGCTGCTTGCTGAGCGCTTGGCTGTGCAGCCGACGGGTAGGGGATGCGCAGGAAGGTTCCGTGCTTCAATCCGTCTTTCAGTTCCGGGTTGGCGGCTCTGAGTTCCTGTTCGGTAATGCCATAATCACGGCTGATGCTGTACACGGTTTCTTTCCGTTTCACCTTGTGCATGTCTTTGTAAGCCGATTGCACCGGGCCTTGAATGGCCGGGGTGTTTTGCTTAACGGGAGCAGTTACCGAGGTAACAAGTTCCGGATTAACCGTAGTGGTAGAGGGAATGCGTATTACCTGCCCCGAGCGGAAGTTGGCGGCACTCAGTCCGGGGTTTGCATCGCAAATAGCCTGTGCCGATACATTATAAATAGTGGTTACCCGGTACAATGTTTCGCCCGATTGTATGGTGTGGAAGGTTTCCCCTTTCCGGTCATTCTTCTTCTGCGGGATTCGGAGCTGTTGCCCTGCGTTAATCTGAATATCGCTACCGGGGTTTAACCGTATAATGTCGGGCTGGCTCACTCCGTACATGCTGGAGATGGAGTATAAGTTTTGTCCCTTTTCAACGGTGTGAAGGAAGTACTGGCTTTCCTGGGCCATTGCACCAAGGCAGGTGCTACCGGCAAAGAACAAGAGAAAGAGGGCGCGTTTAATTGCTTTCATTCTAATAACATTGAGTTCTTGAATCGAGCGTCAAAGGTACGAATTCTGACATATATCTTTGCAATATTTGGGTTAAGAAAACATTATTGTATCTTTTTAAGTCTGTTTTTCAGCCAGAAACACTAATTTTGCAGGCTTCAACATAAGTATATTATGCAAGATACAGAATATATCAACGTATACGGTGCACGTGTACACAACCTGAAAGATATTGACGCTGAGATTCCCCGAAACCACCTCACGGTAATTACCGGACTGAGCGGAAGCGGCAAATCGTCACTGGCCTTCGATACCATCTTTGCCGAAGGGCAGCGACGGTATATAGAAACCTTCTCGGCCTATGCCCGTAACTTCCTGGGTAATCTGGAACGCCCTGATGTGGATAAGATTACAGGATTGAGCCCGGTAATATCTATCGAACAAAAGACAACCAATAAGAACCCCCGTTCTACCGTAGGAACCACCACGGAGGTGTACGACTACCTGCGCTTGCTCTTTGCCCGTGCCGGAGAGGCATACTCGTACCTGTCCGGCCAGAAGATGGTAAAATATACGGAGGAACAAATCATCGACCTGATTCTGAAAGAGTACAAAGGCAAGCGTATTTACCTGCTTGCTCCCTTGGTACGTGCGCGTAAAGGACACTACAAAGAACTCTTTGAACAGGTACGCAAAAAGGGATATCTGTCGGTACGTGTAGATGGCGAAGTGCGTGAAGTAACACACGGCATGAAACTCGACCGCTACAAGAACCACGACGTGGAAGTAGTTATCGATAAGCTGATTGTAGAAGACAAGGACGACCGCCGGCTGAAGCAAAGCGTGGCCATTGCCATGCGCCAGGGTGACGGGTTAATGATGATTTTGGATGCACAAACCGAAAGTGTCCGCCATTACAGCAAGCAGTTGATGTGTCCTGTAACGGGACTCTCGTACCGCGAACCTGCTCCGCATAACTTCTCGTTCAACTCTCCGCAGGGAGCCTGCCCCAAGTGCAAAGGGCTGGGCTTTGTAAACCAAATTGATGTAGACAAGGTAATTCCCGACCGGGAACTTTCTATTTCCGAAGGAGGTATCGCTCCGCTCGGCAAGTATAAAAATGTCATGATATTCTGGCAAATCGGCGCATTGCTCGAGAAACACGAAGTAACGCTGAAAACGCCCCTCAAAGAAGTACCCGATGAAGCCATTGAAGAGATTCTGTATGGTTCTGACGACCGTATCAAGATTAAAAGCTCGCTTATCGGTACTTCGTCCGATTACTTTGTAACCTTTGAGGGTGTGGTGAAATACATCCAGATGTTGCAGGAAAAAGATGCTTCGGCTACGGCACAAAAGTGGGCCGACCAGTTTGCTAAGACCGCCGTATGCCCCGAATGTAAAGGGGCACGGCTTAACAAAGAAGCGCTGCACTTCCGTATTCACGATAAGAATATCTACGAACTCTCCAATATGGACATCAACGAGCTGTACGACTGGATGATGCAGGTAAGCCCGCACCTATCGGATAAGCAACGGTTGATTGCCGAAGAGATTTTGAAAGAAATCCGAACCCGCCTGAAGTTCCTGCTGGACGTAGGCTTGGACTACCTCTCACTTAACCGTAGTTCGGTAAGTCTGTCGGGGGGTGAGAGCCAGCGTATCCGCTTGGCTACACAGATTGGTTCGCAGTTGGTAAACGTACTCTATATTCTCGATGAGCCCAGTATCGGGTTGCATCAACGGGATAACCTTCGCCTGATTAATTCCCTCAAAGAGTTGCGGGATATGGGTAACTCGGTCATCGTGGTAGAGCATGACAAGGATATGATGCTGGCTGCCGACTATGTAATCGACATGGGACCCAAAGCCGGTCGCCTGGGAGGTGAAGTGGTATTTGCCGGAACACCCAAGGAGATGTTGGCTACCAGTACGCTTACCTCACAGTACTTGAATGGCGAACGGGCTATTGAAGTTCCTGCCAAGCGCAGAAAAGGCAATGGGAAATCGTTGTGGTTGCGTGGCGCACGGGGTAATAACCTGAAAGGAGTAGATGTGGAATTCCCGTTAGGCAAACTGATTTGCATAACCGGAGTATCGGGTAGCGGTAAGTCTACGTTGATAAACGAAACCTTGCAACCCATCCTGTCGCAGAAGTTTTACCGTTCGTTGCAAGATCCGCTTCCGTACGATTCTATCGAAGGATTGGAGTATATAGATAAGGTAGTGGATGTAGACCAGTCTCCCCTGGGCCGTACGCCGCGTTCTAATCCGGCTACTTATACAGGAGTCTTCTCTGATATTCGTAACCTGTTTGTGGAGCTTCCCGAAGCGAAGATTCGCGGATACAAACCGGGGCGCTTCTCATTCAATGTATCGGGCGGACGGTGCGAAACCTGTTCGGGTAACGGTTACAAAACCATCGAAATGAATTTCCTTCCCGATGTATATGTTCCTTGTGAAGTATGCCATGGCAAGCGTTACAATCGCGAAACGCTCGAAGTACGCTTCAAAGGAAAGTCTATTGCCGATGTACTTGATATGACGATTAACCGGGCAGTAGAGTTCTTCGAAAACGTTCCGCAGATTCTGAATAAAATCAAGGTGATTCAGGATGTTGGTTTGGGATATATCAAACTGGGGCAATCGTCAACTACGCTGTCGGGTGGTGAAAGCCAACGTGTGAAGCTGGCTACCGAACTCTCCAAACGCGATACAGGTAAAACACTGTATATCCTCGATGAGCCTACCACAGGCTTGCATTTTGAAGATATCCGTGTGTTGATGGGGGTGCTCAATAAGTTGGTCGATAAGGGTAATACGGTGATTGTTATTGAACATAACCTCGATGTTATCAAAATGGCCGATTACCTTATTGATATGGGTCCTGATGGCGGAAAGGGCGGGGGAGAACTCATTGTTTGCGGTACTCCCGAAGAAGTAGTAAAGAGTGGAAAAGGATATACTTCGAAGTTCCTCAAAGAAGAATTGAAATAAAATTAGTTGGTAGGATTATTCCTTAACTAAACAGAAAAATCTCTGTAGCTACAGAGATTTTTCTGTTTAGCAGAATGCGAGAATCTCTGTAGCTACACACTTTTGTACAATAGAGGAGCTTCCGGAGAATTTATTTTTGATTTTATTTGGAAACCGGTATTTCAAATACCACCCTTGTACCTTGCTTATAAGTTTTATCAATATAGATTTTCCCATCCATTCTTTTAACGATAAGCCGGCAGATGTACAATCCTAATCCGGCTCCCTGTGTAAAATCATCCAGCTTAGTGAAACGTCCGAATACCCACTTATGCTTTTCCTCGGGGATACCGATACCGGTATCTGTTACACTGAATCTGATGAGTTTTGCTTTCTCATCCATGATGTAGGAAAGAGTGGTACAGGCGCCGGGCTGGCTGAACTTGGCGGCATTCGATAGCAGATTATCTATCAGCTGATTGAAGTAATTGCGATTGGTCTGTATCAATGTTTCCATATGAGCAGTATCAAGTACCCATTCCCTGTCTCCGTACAGGGAACTGAATTTATGAATGGCCTGCTTACACTCAGCATGAATATCGGTATTTTCTATCGGCAAAGTATCATTGGATGCATCTAAATTTGATACTTCCAGTATATCGTCCAGCATTTTGGTCAGCAGGAGCGTTTGACGCTCTATCTCCGCTCCCAGTGATTCCTTTTCCTCTTCATCGGGCTCAGTCAGCAAGATGGTAGTGCTGAATCCCGAGATAATATTAAGCGGAGTGCGAATTTCGTGGCACATGGAATGCAGGAAGGCGCTTTTTACAGCTTCGCTTTCCTGGATCTTCGTGTTCAGTTTCTGCATTTTGCGGCGTACATAGTAATTGTAGCATCCCCAGGAAGCTAATAGCAGGAGGACGATGATGCAAGCTGCCAGTATCAACAATTGGTTGTGTTGCTGGAGTTCTGCATTCTTCAGCTTGGTTTCGTTTACTTCGTATAAAGTCTGCAAATCGAGGTATTTGTTCTGAGTCTCCTCCCGGCTTAGCGAATCGGCAAGCTCGGAGGCTTCTACATATTCAGGATAGGCATCCTTGTAGTTACCGGTTTTATACAACAGGTCGGCTCTGCTTTTTTTGTATCTGATGGCCAATAACGGGTAGGTGTTGTACTTCAGCAACGTGTCGGTCTGTTGCAGTGCGCGTGCATAGTCACCCTTGATGTAATAGTAGCCCAATCCGATTGTAGCCTGGTAATAGGCTGCCGGGGGTGTCAGGGCTTGCGAGGGGTATATACGCAGAAGCTCCTTCACTTTCTCGAAATACTCATCCCTTTCTTGCTGTGTGAGTATCTTGGCCGTTGCCAGCACTGCATATGTCCGGATGCGTACGCGCTGACTGTAATAAGGACGTTTTTGTATGGACGGAAGTTTCAGGAATTTTTCGTGTACGTTAAGTTGCTGGAGGGTATAGTCCACATACTCCTTGCTATCCTGTGAGTAACTTTTGCAACATATCATAAGCGCCTGTTGCACAAACAAGAATCCTCCGGTTTCAAAGGGTACGCTTTGTGCTATTGCCAGCATATCCTGTGCATAATAAAGTGCTTGAGAGTGGTTGTTGTCGTTATTATCTTCTATTTGATTCATGCGGTCGATGCAACAAATAATGATATAGATGTTTTTCATCTTTTCGTACTTGTCGGTTTTAGAATCACTGTTTTTTATTTTGTTCATGGTTGTTTCGGCAAGCTGTTTGCATACCTCGCTGTCGGTTCCTTGCAGCTTGCGTGCTTCGGCAATCATTTCATAATAGGTAGGAATGGCCTGGTTGGCGGGAGCTTTCAGGTGTACTCTTGCCTGTTCGGCATAGTATGCCAGTGAATCCGGCTCCTTGTTATCCAGCTTGTTTACCAGTAACCGAATCATGGCGGCAGATGCGGCACTATTATTACCGGCGGCAATGGCTTCTTTCCAAAGCATATTGCTGTACTTGGGGTCTTTCTGCCCGGAAGTAAGGTCGGACAGGTTGGTTAATACTTCCAACCGGGTATCAATGTTTTTTGCTTCCGTCAATGCGTGTACAAGACTGTCTTTTATCGCCTCTACATCCTGCGAGAAAACCGGTGATACTGAAAATACCCAGATTATGGGGAGAATATATAATCTAAAAATGTATTGTTTCATAGTATTTTATCATTAGTAATCGCAAACTTACACAAAAATAGCAATCTACAATATGGATTTACAAGAAAATAGATACCTTTATTGATTTATTGGAGATAAAAACGAATAATTTTGCAATATAATTTTACAAGAATATGAAAATCAATAAAACCAACGCAGCCCGCCTACTCGACCAGGCAAAGATAGTTTATGAACTTATTCCGTATGAAGTAGACGAAAACGACCTGAGCGCCATCCATGTAGCCGAAAGCCTGAATGAAGACATAGACCAGGTATTTAAAACCCTGGTACTGCACGGCGATAAAACCGGCTACTTTGTATGCGTAATACCCGGCGACAAAGAAGTAAACCTCAAACTTGCCGCCAAAGTATCGGGCAATAAAAGTTGCGACATGATTCCCATGAAAGAATTGCTCGCCACCACCGGATACATACGCGGAGCTTGCTCACCCATCGGCATGAAGAAGCTGTTTCCCACCTATATACACGAAACCTGCACCCTCTTTTCCTACATCTATGTAAGCGCCGGTCAGCGGGGTTTGCAAATCAAAATGTCAGCGCACGACCTAATTCGTGTGGTTCGCGCTAAACTTTCCGTACTGTTTGTTGATTGATTGTGGAAATTTTGTATATATTTGCGTTTAAAATTAAATTTTTACTAATCTAATATCAATATTTTATGTTTAACAAACATCCAAAAGGGTTGCTGGGTGCAGCGCTGTCCAACATGGGCGAACGTTTCGGATTCTACATCATGATGGCCATCTTGTTACTGTTCTTGAATAACAAATTTGGCTTTACCGGTTCAGAAGGGTCCATTATCTATTCAGTGTTTTATGCATCTATTTATTTTCTGGCATTGGCGGGAGGTATTATTGCCGACCGTACCAAGAAATTCAAGCAAACCATTTTGATTGGTTTAATCCTGATGGCTGCCGGTTATCTGGTACTTGCCATTCCTACCCCCACGCCGGTAGAGAATAAAACGTTTATCATGATTATTACCTGCCTCGGACTGTTTGCCATTGCTTTTGGTAACGGTTTGTTTAAAGGTAACCTGCAGGCAGTAGTGGGTCAGTTGTATGACGACCCCAAATATACCGACAAGCGCGAAACCGGTTTCCAAATCTTCTATATGTTCATCAACATCGGTGCCATGTTTGCCCCGTTGATGGCTGTAGGCTTGCGTAACTGGTGGGTGCAGAGCAACGGTTTCCAGTTTAATGCCGACCTTCCTTCGTTGTGTAACCAATGGCTCAGCGGCAGCATTACGCCCGAAGCCTCTGTTCGTTTCACCGAACTGGCTGCACAGGTAGGAAATACCTCTGCCGATATGACGGCGTTTGCCAACAACTACCTCAATGTATTCATGACCGGATACCACTACTCATTTGGTTTGGCTATTGTTGCCATGCTTATCTCGTTGGTTATCTTCTTGGTAAATAAGAGCAGCTTGCCCGATCCGGGAATGAAAATACAATCGGCTCACGCGAAGGCTGAGGTGAAGATGGATGCAGCCGAAGTGCGTCAACGCTTGTACGCTTTGTTTGCCGTGTTTGCCGTGGTAATTTTCTTCTGGTTCTCTTTCCACCAAAACGGACAAACACTTACCTTGTTTGCCAACGACTATACCCGCCTCCTGAAACTCAACCTGGGCTTCACTACCCTGGAAGGTGCCGAGGTATTCCAGGCATTTAATCCTTTCTTCGTTGTATTCCTTACTCCGGTAGTAATCGGCTTCCTGGGATGGTTGAAAGCTAAGGGTATTGAGATTTCTACTCCCCGTAAGATTGCCATTGGTATGGGTATTGCCGCGTTGGCTTTCATTGTAATGGCATTAGGTTCTTACGGTTTACCAAGTGATGCCGAAAGAGTATCGATGGGCGGTTTGGGCGATGCCATGCGTGTAACACCGTGGTTGTTGATTGGTACCTACCTCATTCTTACCATTGCCGAGTTGTTTATCAGTCCGCTGGGTATTGCCTTTGTATCGAAAGTAGCACCTCCCCACTTGCAAGGTATTATGCAGGGTTGTTGGTTAAGTGCCACGGCTTTGGGTAACCAATTGCTTTTTGTAGGTGTTATCCTTTACAACAGCATTCCTATTTGGGCTACCTGGTGTATCTTTGTGGCTGCCTGTTTGCTCTCTATGTTCACCATGATTTTCATGTTGAAATGGTTGGAGCGTGTAGCTAAGTAATAGTACACCTATTATAATATAAAGAACCCCCGTTGGTAACTCATCTCATGCCAACGGGGGTTCTTTTTGTTTGTGCGCGGGTTACTCAATATCCAGCCCCATGATGTAATCGTTCATATAGAAACCGTTGCCTATATGGAAATCGCCTTCGCGCAGCTTCCGCATGCCTTTACGTTCGTAAAACTGTATGGCTTTGTTGCCCCGGTTTACATTCAGCTCCATGAGGCAGGGGGTGGGGTGTATCCGGCGGATGTATGCTATTGCCTGGTCAAACAGGTATCCGCCTACGCCTTTACCTTGGAAAGTAGGTAGTATGTATATCTTCTGCAGGTGAAACAGGTCGGCATCCTGCTGTTGTACCGAGAGGTATCCGCATATTTCGCCGTCCAGATAGGCAATGAAGTACACATGTCCCTCTTCTTCCACCTGTTTGCGCAGGTTCTCGGGACTATACATCCACTCCATCATGTATTCCATTTGTTCCGGCGAGAGAATTTCCCGGTATGTATCCCTGAAGGTAATATCGGCCAGGCTATATATAAGCGGCAGGTCGGTAAGGGTAGCTTGTCTTATAGTAAACATGTTCATCTTATTTTAGTACAAAGATAGCTTTTTCGGCTGATTCGTAGAATATTATCAGCTAAAACGGCGTTATTATCGGCTAAAACCTCCGGATTAACCGATAATAACGGCATATTATCAGCTAATATCTAATTATTATCCGATAATATTGCTTGGTTTCTTCTTAAAATATATTAAATAACAGTACTATGTTATACAAAGTACTAAAGTAATGCATATATTTGTGCCATACAAAGAACCAATACATAAAAGAGATGATTGCCGATAATGTAAAATCCCAAATGCGGAAGGGAATGCTGGAATACTGCATCATGCTTCTGCTGCACAAAGAGCCTTCTTACTCTTCGGATATTATCCAGAAGTTGAAGGATGCCAAGCTCATCGTGGTAGAGGGTACGTTATACCCGCTGCTTACGCGACTCAAGAACGACGACCTGTTGGGGTACGAATGGGTAGAATCAACCCAGGGTCCGCCACGCAAGTACTACCGGCTCACAGAGAAAGGGGAGGTATTCCTCGGAGAGCTCGAAATAGCCTGGCGCGAGTTGAACGAAACCGTAGAACATATTGTTAACAGATAAATACATATAGCAATGAAAAAGACTTTGACAGTTAATTTAGGAGGAACGGTATTCCACATTGACGAGGACGCATACCGTTTATTGGATAACTACTTGAGTAATCTTAAACTCCACTTCCGTAAACAACAGGGAGCCGACGAGATAGTAGATGATATGGAAACTCGTATCTCTGAGTTGTTTGGCGAGAAACTGGCATCGGGTGCGCAGGTTATTACCATTGCCGATGTAGAAGAGATTATTGCCCGCATGGGTAAACCGGAAGATATGGACGATACGGAAGCGGGTGCCGAAGCTGCAAGCGAACCCAACTGGACACGCTATAATGCCCATGGAAATGAAAGCAGAGGCTCGTACCGCCAGTTGTACCGTAATCCGGACGACAAAGTGTTGGGTGGTGTAGCATCGGGAGTAGCTGCTTATTTTGGTTGGGACCCCACCATCGTTCGTTTGCTGCTTGTGCTGATGTTACTTATCCCGTACTTCTCTATTGTATGGCTGTACATCATCCTGTGGATAGTAATACCCGAGGCGCGTACAGCAGCCCAAAAACTGCACATGCGGGGCGAGAATGTTACGGTAGAGAATATCGGTAAAACGGTAACGGATGGTTTTGAGCGGGTAAGCAGTGATGTGAAAGACTTTATGCAGTCGGACAAACCGCGCTCATTCCTGCAAAAGTTGGGCGATGTACTGGTACAGTTGTTGGGATTCCTGGCAAAGGCTTTCCTGGTAATGCTGGCGGTAGTATTCAGTCCGGTGTTGTTTGTACTGGCTATTGTGTTTGTGGCGTTGATTGCTGCTGCTATCGCGGTAATGGTAGGTGGAGGAGCGGCTTTATTCGGCATGTTGCCTGCCGCACTTGAATGGTCGCCGCTGATGGAAGCTTCGCCGGCATTGACACTGGCAGGAAGTATCTCGGGAATCGTGGTAGTAGGTGTTCCGTTGCTGGGATTGGTTTACGCCATCTTGCGCCAGGTGTTTAACTGG
>JAVBVL010000077.1:0-19986 GCA_031554285.1 Bacteroides sp. | reverse complement strand
TCGTTGGTACCCGTGAGGCGTACCACAATGGGGATGTCGGGCTGTACCCGTTCAAAGGCTTGCAGCAAACCCACAGCTACATCATCGCAACGGGTTATTCCTCCGAATATATTGATTAGTACGGTTTTAACCTGCGGGTCTTTGAGAAGTAATTTCATAGCTTCTACCACTTTATCGGGATTGGAACTTCCGCCGATATCGAGGAAGTTGGCAGGCTCGCCTCCATGCAGTTTAATCATATCCATGGTAGTCATTGCCAGTCCGGCTCCGTTTACCATGCAGCCTATATCACCTTCCATCTGCACGTAGCTGAACCCACGCTCTTTAGCATCGGCTTCTACCTGTTCGGCTTCGGTCAGTTCGGCCATGGCCTGTATGCCGGGGTGGCGGAAGATGGCATTGTCATCAAACGTCATCTTGGCATCGATAGCCAGCAACTTACCGGCATCGGTCAGCACCAACGGGTTAATCTCCGCCAACGAAGCATCTTTTTCCATAAACGCAGCGTACAGCTTGGGCAGAATGGCAGCAAGTTGAAGTGCGTAGGGGCTTCTGCCCATCAGTGAAAAGGCAAAGTTACGTGCCAGGTAATCGGGCATACCGATAAACGGGTCGATGAAGAAGCGTAGTATTTTCTCGGGCGTTTCCCGGGCCACCTCTTCAATATCCACACCACCCGAGGCGCTCATCATCAACACTGCCGAGCGAAAGTTGCGGTCGATAGTCAGTCCGATGTAATATTCGGACATGATACTTACCGCCTCGCTCACCAACACTTTGTTGACGGGCAGGTCTTTGATAGTCATCTGTAAAATGGATTGTGCGTACCGGGCTACCTCTTCGGCATTACGGGCCAGTTTAACTCCACCCGCTTTTCCGCGTCCGCCGGCATGTACTTGCGCCTTAACCACTACGGTGGGCATCTTCATTTGTTGATAGGCCGTCAGCGCTTCTTCCACCGTACGGCACAAGGTATGATTCTCTACAGGTATTCCATACGTGGAGAAAATTCCTTTGGCTTGATATTCGTGTATTTTCATGAGATATGGGGTGTAAAAATATTCAAGGCTATTCATTTACAACAACGGAATTCAAAGGAAGGTTCGCCCGAAAAGGGTTTTTGATAAGGTATAGACGGAAAAAGCCACAGAAACCGGCGGCTCCGGTTCTCTGTGGCTTTGAATAAGTTATGATAAAGCTCCGTTAGGCAATGCCGTGTGCAGAAACTGCAGGTTCAATCTTCTTGATTAATCCTTGCAATACAGCACCTGGTCCGCATTCGGTAAAGTCATCGCCGCCATCGGCAACCATGTTCTTTACGGTTTGTGTCCAACGTACCGAAGCAGTAAGCTGTGCTACCAGGTTTCTTTTGATTTCAGCCGGGTCGGTATGTGGAAGTGCATCTACATTCTGGTATACCGGGCATTTCGGAGTTTGGAATTCGGTAGCCGTGATAGCAGCTTCCAGTTCAACCTTGGCAGGGTTCATCAACGGAGAGTGGAAAGCACCACCCACCTTCAACGGCAATGCACGTTTGGCACCGGCAGCTTTCATTAGTTCGCAAGCTTTTTCAATACCGGGAATAGAACCTGAAATAACGATTTGACCCTGACTGTTGTAGTTAGCAGCTACGCAAACGTCGCCTTCAACCATTACCTTGTTGCAGATTTCTTCTACTGTTTCGTCCGGTAATCCCAGGATAGCAGCCATGGTAGAAGGAGTAGCTTCACAAGCCTTTTGCATAGCCATTGCGCGGGCATATACCAATTTCAACCCATCTTCAAACGAAAGGGCGCCGGCAGCTACTAATGCTGAGAATTCGCCCAATGAGTGTCCGGCAGTCATTTCGGGTTGAAAAGCTTCGCCCATGCACAAGGCAGAAATTACCGAGTGAAGAAATACGGCAGGTTGGGTAACTTTTGTCTGACGCAAATCTTCGTCAGTACCTTCAAACATAATATCGGTAATGCGGTAACCCAGAATTTCGTTTGCTTTCTCAAACAAGTCTTTAGCCAAAGCCGAACTTTCATATAAGTCCTTACCCATTCCTACGAACTGGGCTCCTTGACCGGGAAATACGAATGCTTTCATCTTACAGTTCTTTTAGTTGTTCTTAAATAGTTTATTTTAGTTGCATTTAAAATAATTGCGGCAAAGGTACACTTTTTTTTAAAGTGCAGTAACACATATGCCTTATTTTAGCGGATAGCCTTCCGGAAGGTAGCTCAACAAACCGGTTCGGCTGCCAATGCACAAGCACCTGCGAACACTCTGCAATAACATTTTTTAATATTTGAGTTTTAAAGATAAAACAAACACAAGAAGTACACAAATATTCATACCGTAAAACATACAATAAGGATAACAAAATCCGGAAACAATAATTCCTGAAAAACCCATAAATAAAGCCTTATTTAGTTGTTGTTGTTTCTACAATTAGCATATTATTTATTTTGTCCAAAATACATATTGTAAATAATATGATAACATCAAACAATGATACTGTAGCAAATAAGATAACTATAAACATGAAAAACAATGCTTTATAGCATATTTTATTTACTTGATTAAATATTTTTCATTCCTATATTTGCAGCGCTTAAATAATAAAAATATGGAAAAAAATCAGCATTTAGAATTGGCAAGCAATCACATTTCAGTAGACTGTGTGGTGATTGGTTTTGACGGTGAGCAACTTAAAGTATTGCTCGTAAACCGCGTAAGTGAAGACGAAGGTACGGTGAGTGAGGATAAAAAACTTCCCGGTAGCCTTATTTATATGGACGAGGATTTGGACGATGCTGCACAACGTGTATTGCGCGAGCTAACCGGACTAAATAACGTGAATTTATTACAGTTCAAAGCTTTTGGTTCCAAAAACCGCACCAACAATCCCAGAGATGTACGTTGGCTGGAACGCGCCATGCAATCGAAAGTAGAACGCATTGTTACCATTGCTTACCTGGCAGTAGTAAAGATTGACCGCAAGATGGATAAGAAACTGGATGCCTCACGTGCCGGATGGGTAGCTTTACCGGATATAGGCAACCTGGCATTCGACCATAACCTGATTATAAAAGAAGCCCTGTTAGCCGTACGTCAGCATGTGGAAACCAATCCTTCCATTCTGTTCGACCTGCTTCCACGTAAATTTACAGCTTCACAACTACGTATTCTGCACGAACTTTTATACGAAACAGAAGTAGATGTACGCAACTTCCACAAAAAAATAGCACTATTAGACTATGTAGTGGCATTGGACGAATTCCAGCAAGGAGTGGCCCACCGCGCAGCACGATACTATAAATTCGACAAAAAAATATATAACAAAGGGAGAAGATAAAAAATTATGTTTCTATTAGGTTATGACATAGGTAGCTCGTCGGTAAAAGCGAGCCTGGTAAACGCCGAAAACGGCAAGTGTGTATCAACAGCTTTCTTCCCGAAGACGGAAGCAACCATTACCGCCGTACAACCGGGATGGGCCGAGCAAGATCCCGAAAGCTGGTGGGAGAACCTGAAACTCTCTACGCAAGCTATCCTGGCAGAGTCGGGCGTTAGCGCCGGCGAAATTAAAGCCATCGGTATCTCGTATCAGATGCACGGACTGGTGTGTGTGGATAAAGAGCAGAATGTATTGCGTCCGTCCATCATCTGGTGCGACTCACGCGCTGTTCCGTACGGACAAAAGGCATTCGAGACGTTGGGCGAAACCCAATGCTTGTCGCACCTGCTGAACTCTCCGGGTAACTTTACCGCTTCCAAACTGGCATGGGTAAAAGAAAATGAGCCCGGATTGTACAGCCGCATCCACAAAATCATGTTGCCGGGCGATTACATTGCCATGCGTTTGAGCGGAGAAATATGCACCACCGTATCGGGATTGTCGGAAGGTATGTTTTGGGATTTCAAGAACAACCGTGTAGCCGACTTCCTGATGAACTACTACGGATTCGATTCGTCGTTGATTCCCGATATCAAACCTACCTTTGCCGAACAAGGTCGTGTAAATGCTGCTGCCGCTAAAGAACTCGGTTTGAAAGAAGGCACACCCATTACCTACCGTGCCGGCGACCAGCCTAATAATGCCTTGTCACTAAACGTATTCAACCCCGGTGAAATTGCTTCAACCGCAGGAACCTCGGGTGTAGTGTACGGTGTAAACGGTGAAGTTAATTACGACCCGCAATCGCGTGTAAATACCTTTGCGCACGTAAATCATACCGATGCACAAACCCGTTTGGGTGTACTGCTCTGCATCAACGGAACAGGTATCCTCAACTCCTGGGCCAAGCGTAACCTGGCTCCCGAAGGTATCTCATACAACGAAATGAATACATTGGCTTCCAAAGCTCCCATCGGTAGTGCCGGATTGAGCATTCTGCCCTTCGGTAACGGCGCCGAGCGTATGTTGAACAACAAAGAGATTGGTTGCAGCATCCGCGGGTTGAACTTCAATACCCACGGTCAGCACCACATGGTACGTGCTGCACAAGAGGGCATCGTGTTTTCCTTTAAATATGGTATCGACATCATGGAACAAATGGGTATCCCCGTGAAAATGATTCATGCCGGACATGCCAACATGTTCCTCAGCTCTATCTTCCGCGATACATTGGCCGGAGTAACCGGTGCGGTTATCGAACTGTACAACACCGATGGTTCGGTAGGAGCTGCCAAGGGTGCAGGTATGGGCGCAGGTATCTATAAAGATAACAACGAAGCATTTGCTACCCTCGAAAAGCTCGATGTAATTGAGCCCAACAACGCCAAACGACAAGAATATGCCGACGCTTACGCAAAATGGAAATACCGTCTTGAAAAATCAATGAGTAAATAAGAAGATTAAGAGAAATATTACAAACCACTTTACAAATTTAAAAACTAGAAAATTATGGCAACAAAAGAGTATTTTCCCGGAATAGGAAAAATCAAGTTTGAAGGAACAGCAAGTAAAAACCCGATGGCATTCCGTTACTACGATGCTGAAAAGGTAATCATGGGCAAACCGATGAAAGATTGGTTGAAGTTTGCTATGGCTTGGTGGCACACACTCTGTGCTGAAGGTGGCGACCAATTTGGTGGCGGTACCAAATCATTCCCCTGGAATGGTGCACCCGATGCTGTACAAGCAGCTAAAAACAAGCTGGATGCAGGTTTTGAGTTCATGCAGAAAATGGGTATCGAATACTACTGCTTCCATGATATCGACCTGGTAGACGAAGGTAAATCTATCGAAGAATACGAAGCTAACCTGAAAGCTATCGTTGCTTATGCCAAGCAAAAACAAGCTGAAACAGGTATCAAACTGTTGTGGGGTACTGCCAATGTATTCGGCCACGCACGTTATATGAACGGTGCTGCTACCAATCCTGATTTCGACGTAGTAGCCCGCGCTGCCGTACAAGTTAAGAATGCTATCGATGCTACTATTGAACTGGGTGGTACCAACTATGTATTCTGGGGTGGACGTGAAGGTTACATGTCAATCCTGAACACAGACCAAAAGCGTGAAAAAGAACACCTGGCCCGTATGCTGACTGTGGCTCGCGATTATGCACGCAGCAAAGGCTTCACCGGTACTTTCCTGATTGAACCGAAACCGATGGAACCTACCAAACATCAATATGACGTAGATACTGAAACTGTAATCGGTTTCTTGAAAGCTCATGGTTTGGAAAAAGACTTCAAGGTAAACATCGAAGTAAACCACGCTACATTGGCAGGTCATACATTTGAACATGAATTGGCAGTAGCTGTTGACAACGGCATGTTAGGTTCTATCGACGCTAACCGGGGTGACTACCAAAACGGTTGGGATACCGACCAATTCCCCATCGACAACTACGAACTTACTATGGCTATGTTGCAGGTAATCCGTGGCGGT
Organism: Bacteroides sp.; assembly: GCA_031554285.1. Taxonomy (GTDB): domain Bacteria; phylum Bacteroidota; class Bacteroidia; order Bacteroidales; family Bacteroidaceae; genus Bacteroides. The sequence goes on along the minus strand of JAVBVL010000077.1, from coordinate 14,099 downwards.
GGCTTCGGTAATGGTGGTACTAACTTCGATGCTAAGACTCGTCGTAACTCTACCGACCTGGAAGATATCTTCATTGCTCATATTGCAGGTATGGATGTAATGGCACGTGCTTTGGAATCGGCAGCTTCCATGCTCGAAGAATCTCCTTATAAGAAGATGTTGACCGACCGTTACGCTTCATTCGATGCCGGTAAGGGTAAAGATTTCGAAAACGGCAAACTCGGTTTGGAAGACCTCGTAGCTTATGCAAAAGCTAACGGCGAACCGAAACAAACCAGCGGTAAGCAAGAATTGTATGAAGCAATCCTGAATATGTATTGCTAATTCAGTGATTAGGGTTTAGTGATTAGTGATTAGTTTTATACTTGTCACTAATCACTTTATCACACTTATCACTAATCATTAATCACTAACCACTATTATCCATGATTAATACAAACGAAGGTAGTAAACTCTACCTCTATTCCATCACGACAGTTGCTATTTTGGGCGGATTGCTCTTTGGTTACGACACTGCCGTTATATCCGGAGCCGAGAAAGGGCTTGAAGCCTTCTTCCTGCAGGCTACGGATTTTGAGTATAATAAAGTATTACACGGCATTACCTCTTCCAGTGCTTTGATAGGTTGCGTGTTGGGCGGTGCCATGTCGGGTATTTTTGCTACCCGCTTAGGACGCCGTAATTCATTGCGTGTGGCATCCGTGCTCTTCTTCTTATCGGCATTGGGTTCCTACTATCCTGAATTCTTGTTTTTCAACTTTGGCGAACCCAGCTGGAGCCTGTTGCTTACATTCAACTTCTACCGTATCATTGGTGGAATAGGTGTGGGGCTGGCATCGGCTGTGTGTCCCATGTATATTGCTGAAATTGCTCCTTCTAACATTCGCGGAACGTTGGTATCCTGTAACCAGTTTGCCATCATCTTCGGTATGTTGGTGGTGTACTTCGTTAACTTCCTTATTTTGGGTGGTCATGCCGACCCAATCATCGACAAAGACCCTGCCACAGGTGCTATGGCTGTTAACGCTGCTTCGGATATGTGGACTATTCAACACGGATGGCGTTACATGTTCGGCTCAGAAGCTTTCCCGGCTGCTTTGTTCGGATTCCTGTTGTTCTTTGTACCCAAAACTCCGCGCTACCTGGTAATGGTACAACAAGAAGCAAAAGCATACGATATTTTGGAGAAAATCAACGGTAAGATTAAAGCCCGCGAAATTCTGGAAGATATCAAAGCCACTTCACATGAAAAAACGGAGAAACTGTTTACTTACGGCGCTACCGTGATTGTTATCGGTATCCTGCTGTCAGTATTCCAACAAGCCATCGGTATCAATGCCGTACTGTACTACGCACCGCGTATTTTCGAAAGTGCCGGAGCCGAAGGCGGTGGTATGATGCAAACTGTTATCATGGGTGTGGTGAATATTGCATTTACCCTGGTGGCTATTTTCACTGTAGATAAATTCGGTCGTAAGCCGCTCCTGATTATTGGTTCTATCGGCATGGCCGTAGGTGCATTTGCCGTTGCCTGGTGCGACAGCATGGGTGTAAAAGGCTTGGTGCCTGTGTTCTCTGTAATCGTTTATGCAGCTTTCTTCATGATGTCATGGGGACCGATCTGCTGGGTACTGATTGCCGAAATATTCCCGAATACCATCCGTGGTAAAGCCATTGCTATCGCCGTAGCTTTCCAATGGATTTTCAACTACATCATCTCGTCTACATTCCCTGCTTTGTACGACTTCAGCCCGATGTTTGCCTACAGCCTCTATGGCGTAATCTGCGTGTTGGCTGCTCTCTTCGTATGGCGTTGGGTTCCCGAAACTAAGGGCAAAACGTTGGAAGACATGAGTAAACTTTGGAAAGCCAAGAAGTAAAAATCTGCCGGGAGCGTCTCCCTGCAATATTAATAAAAGAATGGCTGCCTCAATTCCCTGTGAGGCAGCCATTCTTTATTGTAGCTTTTTCTATATGAAACAGGCTGTTTAACGCCGCATAAAATCTCCCTGTCGTCGAGTTAAGCGGAATAACTTGAAACGGAATGTTTGAAACGGTTGCTGGAAGTCGAAATAAGGCAATGAAAAATAATACTTCCGTTCATCGCCTACACTGGCAGCGGTTTTATTAATAACCACGCCTTGCAGAATTATACGGAGTAACCACGCCAGAAAAGTAATGCCTGCTACCAGCCAATGTGCATTCAGTACACCTACTACCACAGCAGTGATACAACATGCATAAAACAAGGCGCGGCTAAAAGTTTCAAATCCCATTATCCTCAGCATATTACCCCGGAAATAACGGGAAGTAGCCAGATAACTCACCTTTTCTTCCTTCCATTCGCGGTAGAATTCGATAGGCTCCATGCGCATGGCAGCCTCCGGATGTGTTTCTACTTTGGTAAAGTGCCCTTCGGCATTTTCGTTGATAAACAAGTCATCTTCGCCCCGTTGCAGGTTTAAGTGATTGGAGTAACCTTTTGCCTGGAAAAAGATATCCTTGCGGTACGCCATGTTCCGCCCAATACCCATATAAGGCTTCCGGATGAGCGCCGCTCCCAGATAGCGCATGGAATTAAACAGGTTATTGAATTCTACCTTCCGGTACAGGTTGCCCTTACCACGTTGGTAACCGCTGTAACCCAATACCACTTTGGTGTGCGGGGTAAAGTTACGCGCCATCAGACGTAACCATTGGCTACTTACCGGACAGCAATCAGGTTCGGTAAATACCAACCAATCGTACTTACTGGCTTTGATGCCGAGCATTAACCCCAACTTTTTGCGACTGATATACCGGGCACTGGAGGGGTTGAAGCTATGGTATAAATGCGGATACTTCTCTTCCATAACCGTTAGCAAATCGCCCGTTTCGTCGGTAGAAGCATCATTGATCACAATTACCTCAAATTGGGGATAGTCCTGTTCCAGAATAACAGGCAGGAAGCGTCGTAGTGAATCGGCCATGTTATGGGCGCATATCACCACAGAAAGAGGGGGCAACTGGTCGGTAAACTCAATCTGACCTTTCTTTTCGCGTTTGTTACGGGAATATATCCGGTTGTATAAACCGAAGTAATAAATGAGTTGGATAATCAGGAGAAAACCTGCCACGGCCAACAAAACAAGCTCGACAGGGTTAATTATTAATGCTTCCATTGAATCACTTTGCGTATTGGTTGCGCAAATGTAGACATTTTTTTGTGATTGGCACTACTTCTGTTTGTCCAAGTACTCTTTTTTGAACATGTCTACAAATAAGAAGAACAGGGATAACAGCAACGGGCCGAAGATAATGCCCATAAAACCAAACAGCGAGAGTCCGATGATGACCCCGAAAACAGTAATCAACGGATGAATATCGGCCATCTTCTTTTGCAGCAGAAAACGTATCAGGTTATCTAACTGCGCAACAATGAGGAAGCCATACAGTCCCAGCCCGATGGCATCGACCCAATTTCCCGTGATGGCCATGTAAAAGGCAGCAGGTACCCATACAAAAGCAGTTCCCACTAAGGGAATTACCGAGACAAAACAGGTCAGGAAGGCAAGTATCAGCGCATTGGGTGCACTGAATATAAGATAACCCACTAAGGCCATGCTACCTTGTATCAATGCCAACAGCGGTATACCAATGGCATTGGAACGTACAATCATATTGATTTTATGCACTACTTCACGGGAGTTACCGGTATTGAAAGGTAACACGTCATACATATAGGTTTCCATCTTTTTACCTCCTTTAAGCAAGAAGTACAGCACAAATATCAGCACAAATATATTAACGGCAAAACTGCTGATACTGCCCATCAATGCTTGTCCTACTTTAGGCACCAACGAAATTAGAAAAGAGAGGGCATCGCCACCCAATATATTATATCCTGTTTTTTGATGAATTATACTTGCCACCTGTTCAATAGGGGCAATGAGTGCCTGTGGATCCAAATTTATACTCCGCATCTCTGTTACCGCCAACCAGGCAATGAGCGACAAAGGTATCAGAAAGCAGAAAATGGCCTCAGTTGTAATCAATAACGCAGCCGTTCCGGCTTTCAGGTTACGCTTCTCAGTAAGATACGCCATCTGATTGCGCACCAATATATAAATGGTAAACGCTCCTAATATGCCACCCAGAAACGGGGCAATCTGCCGAAAGATAATCACACCCAGAATCAGGGTAATAATAATAAGGGAATATTTCCAGTACTGTTCTTTAAAGCTCATAGATGGTTGGGTATTTTAGGAAATAACAACCAACCGTAGAAAACTGTTTATCTTGTTTATAGGAATATTTCGGGAAGTTCTATCAATGCGGTATCGGGATAGTTCTTCTTCATATAGCTATATAAATATTCATATGTATCGTTCTGGATGCGTTCATTTTTTCTGCCGGGGTACATATTATACACCAAAGTATGTAATTCCAGATTGCGCGAACGAATAAGCTCTAACGTAAGAAGCGTATGGTTGATACTACCCAATTTGCCTGAGGTAACCAGAATAACCGGATAACCTTGCGAAGCTATGTAGTCAACAGTTGAGCAATCTTCGGTTAGCGGAACCATCAGTCCGCCGGCTCCCTCAATAAGTACGGCATCGTAAAGGCTGCTCAATTTTTCCGTCGCGGCAGTGATGCAAGAAAGGTCTACCGTCTTTCCTTCTATTTTGGCAGCCAGGTGCGGCGAAGAAGGATAGGCAAACATTTGCGGGCAGGTACATCCTTCCATATCTTCCTGTTGCCAGGGAATACCCATGAGCCGGCGATGCAGCTTCAAATCGGCCGATGTTCTCCGGCAGCCGGTTTGCACCAGTTTCTGCGTAATAGTACGTTTGCCTTGACGGTTCCATATCTTTGCCATATATCCTGTAACACAACTTTTACCCACATTGGTATCAATACCGGTAACAAAAAACACATTCTTGTTCATAAAATTTCTTTCTTTTTTGCGATTATATAAATAGGATGATAAGTTAGCGAAACTCCATTTGCTCCTGTGAAGAGGCGGGTATATTCCTCCTGGAAATACCGCATTGCAGCAGGTCCCCAACGATGTTCTTCCATACCGTTCACACCCGTTTGCTTCACATGTCGTAATACATCCCAAGCGGTATTAAAAGATTGTACAACAAGCTCTTCACCGGCATACAGTATCTGAAAATGGGGAGCCAGCACGCTTTTTAAAGTCTGCAGAGAATTGTAGTGCAACCCTTTTCCGGTTAATCGCCTAATCTCCCGCATATTCTCTTCGCCAAATGTAGAGAAAGCCAAATATCCTCCGGGGCGCAACGCCCCACTGCATTTTTTGAAAAATGCCTCCGGGTATTCAAACCATTGCAGGGTAGAGCAGGAGGTAATCAAGTCTGACCCTGAAGGTAGTTCTATCTGCTCTGCATCACCGGGTAAGAAAACCGCCCCTTCGTTCAATACATCCGTACAATGCCGTTCCATTTCTCCGCATATATCATTCAGGTACAACCGGGTGGGGTGCAGTTCCTTCTGCAACAACCGCGAATAAAAGCCTGTTCCACATCCAATCTCTGCTACTTGGTGCAAAGAACCGCCCGCTGGTAACGATTGCCGCAGCAGCTCCATCATCCGGCAGGCAATCTGTTGCTGGGTAACCGCTGCTTCGTGGTAAGTGCCCGCCGCTTTGGAAAAGCGACGGGCTACCAGTTGTTTATCAATAACGCTCATTCCAAACCTCTTTGACAAAAAACGGCAAAGAATATTCATAATGGGCAATATCCATGGTTATCACCCGTTTGGCATGATTCTCCCAGCCTTGAAGTTGATTCTTCGGTAAAAAAACACGGTCGCACTTTCCTACCACCGCACAGTCCCATTGGTAATTACCGGGTAGGAACAACTGATTTTCTTCATAATACAAATACAAAGCACCCAGTTCTGTGAGCTCCAGTTTAAGTTGGTGGGCCGAACGTTTAGGTTCCCTCTTTCTAAAATCATGATAGGCGGTTTGCGACTTGCACATCCTCCTGCGAAACTTCTGCAGCTTGTCCTCATTAAAATTGTACACCGTATCAAGAAACACACTTGTGTTAATCCCTTTCTCGTTATTTACCGGAAACAGGGTGCCGTTAATGGCCACGCTGTATTGAAAGTCAATGCCATGTTCCTGCATCACATAGTGCGCTACCCATACACCCATCGACCAGGCTATCAAGTCAATATGTGTATACCGTTTCAATAATTCTGCCTTGAAATCCAGCTCCGAGTAATCATAGCACACCATGAAATCGGTATCGGCAGGACACAAATGCAAAAAAGGTTTAAAAGGTTCCGCATCCATACCCCAGCCGGCAAAAAATAGCAGTAAGCGCTTGTTTGATGTTGTTTCTTTCTCTTTTTCTTTTCCTTTTTCTTTTTGTTCTTCAACTTTGTTTAGAATAATTTGCTTCATACTTGATAATTAGAGGTTAATAATAGAATATAAATCTGTTTGGTTAATAGTTGATGTCAGTGAGAAGCGGAGACGTGCCGTACCTTCGGGTACAGTAGGCGGACGTACCGCTAATACATAGATTCCTTTGCTTTGCAACTCCTCGGCTTTCCACAGGGCTGCTTCGCTTTCTCCAATGAGCATAGGCAATATATGGCTGGTAGAGGAACAATGATATCCTTGTTGTATGAATGCCTCCTTCAACCGGGTAGCGGTGTGTTTCAGGTTTTCCCTGCGTGCATGCATCTCCGGGAGGCGTTGCAGCAGGAAGGAAGTCCACTCCATAGTTACCGGCGGTAAGGCTGTTGTGAAAATGAAAGTCCGCATCCGGTTTATCAGGTATTCCCTGATAGAAGAGCGGCACACAATAAATGCTCCCGCAGAGGCCAATGCCTTTCCAAACGTACCTACCAGGAAATCTATTTCGTTGATGCAATGTTGCTGTTCGGCACAACCCAGTCCGCAAGTGCCCCTAACCCCGAATGCATGTGCCTCGTCAACATACAGCAGCACATTGGGGTAACGGTGTTTGAGTTGTACCAACAAGCTCAAATCGGCTTCGTCGCCGTCCATGCTGAAAATACTCTCGGTAACCACAATTACTTCACGGTATTGGGTATGCATATCGGCAAGCAACCGTTCCAGTTGCCCGTAATCGTTGTGCCGGTAGCGGATGCATTTAGCGGCAGAAAGGCGTATGCCGTCAATCAAACTGGCATGCACCAGTTTGTCCGCCAAAATCAGCGTATGTTCACTGCATACGGCAGGTAATATCCCTGTGTTGGCATGGTACCCGCTATTGAACACCAGTGCGGCTTCGGTTCCGAACAGCTGTGCCAGTTGGTTTTCCAGACGACTGTGAGCATCGAAATTCCCGGTCAACAAGCGGGAGGAAGAGGCGGAGGGAAGAAATGTTTCGGGTGTTAATGTAGCCAGAAACTCTCGCCGGAGCTCCACATCATTGGCTAATCCCAGGTAATCGTTAGACGACAGGTTCAGCATTCGTTTACCATTCCTGATTACATATTTGCCTTCAATTTTTACTTCAGGAAGTATTCTGTAATTAGCTTTATTTAATCGCTTTACACACAAGTTACCTCCTGTAGAGAGCTCTGTCATTCCGTTTGATGAATCCGGGTAAGAATCGGGAGCAATACTCCTTATCATTCCCGTAGTGAGTTTAGACAGTTGTCCGGCAGTAATTACATACGGAGGCATTACATACACTAATTTGCCAAAGGGACGTACCCATACACCCTGGTTTACCAACCGGTGTTGCAGTACCGCCATATCTACCGCTTCTTCCATTTCAATTACCCCGATAGCTCCCAGCACCCGCACATCGGCTACTCCGGGAAGCATGCGGGCAGGTTCCAGTTCTCTTTTGAGTTGTTGCTCTATATCCCGTATCCGTTGTTGCCAATCCGATTGAAGCAGCAGGCGAATGGAGGCGCAGGCAACGGCACAGGCCAGTGGATTACCCATGAACGTAGGACCGTGCATAAATACACCCGGTACATGGTTCGATATAGAATCGGCCACTTCATTGGTTGCCAGTACGGCAGAGAGCGTCATATACCCACCCGTTAAGGCTTTGCCTATGCACATGATGTCTGGTTCTACCCCTGCATGCTCCCAGGCAAACAGTTTGCCCGTGCGCCCAAAGCCCGTGGCTATTTCATCGAATATCAGCAATATATTATGTTCTCTACAAAGACGCTCTGCCTCCCGCAAGTAGTTAGGATGGTAAAAACGCATACCACCTGCTCCTTGTACAATGGGTTCAAGAACCAAGGCAGCCAACTCATCGGCATGTGTTTGCATAAGCGTTTCCAATGGACGGATATCTTCCGGATTCCATTCGCCATGAAAAGGAGAGGAGGGAGCCGGTACAAAAAAGCGTACCGGCAACGACGAGCCAAACAAACTGTGCATCCCCGTCACCGGATCGCATACCGACATGGCATTCCACGTATCGCCGTGATACCCGCTTCGTAGGGCTATAAAATTTGTTTTCTTCGGTTTCCCTGAAGCCTGCCAATACTGTACCGCCATTTTCAAAGCCACTTCTATAGCCACCGAACCCGAATCGGCATAGAATATCTTTTGAAGAGAAGGCGGGACCAGGGGCAGCAGCAAGCACCCCAATTCAATAGCAGCATCATGTGTCAGTCCGCCAAACATCACATGTGCCATCCGCTCCGTTTGCTCCTGTATGGCTTTATTCAGTACCGGATGGTTATATCCGTGGATGGCACACCACCAGGACGACATACCTTCTACCAACGTTCGTCCGTCACTGAGCGTTACCGTAGCACCATCGGCACGTTCTACTTTGTATACCGGGAGCGGGTGGGAGGTAGATGTGTAGGGGTGCCACAAGTGGTTGCGGTCGAACATAGAAACAGGCAACCGGTAACCGGCTTCGCCAATCAGCCGCTTGTCGTTTTCTACATTAGAGCCCAGGGTAGTAAGCAAATCGCCCACAATGGCAGAGTTAATACCTATATGCAAAGCCTTTTGCAAAGTATGTTCAGAGAGTTGCGAGCGACCTCCTGCCAGGCGCAGGAAAGCCGAAGGGTGAACAAAACGGAACAATGCCAGGGTGGTGAGCACCTCTTCTTCCGACAATGCAGCCTGGTGTTCCAGCGGAGTGCCCGGAATAGGACTCAGCAAATTAAGGGGGATGGAGGGTACTTGCAGTTCCCGCAAAGCAAAGGCAAATTCAATGCGCTGTTCCAGGCTCTCGCCCATACCTATAATGCCCCCGCAGCAGATGTCCATACCTATCCGGCGGGCAGCAGCCAGGGTAGCCAGTTTTTGTTGCTGTGTATGCGTAGTACACAACTCACCAAAATAAGAAGGGGCTGTTTCCAGGTTGCAATGATAGCGCGTTACACCGGCATCATACAAAGCCTGTAACTCTGCCTCTTCCAGCAAACCCAACGAAGCGCACAAGCGTATGGACGAATGGCGGCGCAAGTAACGGGCCGTATCGCACAACTGCTCCATTTGCCCTGCCGACGGCTTGCGTCCACTTGTTACCAACGAAAAGCGATTGACTCCCTGCGCTTCATTGTACTGTGCCTGCCGTAAACATTCCTCCCGGGGTAATAACTCATACACCTCACAGGCGGTACGGTAGTGAGATGATTGTGCACACCACCGGCAATTCTCCGGGCAACGTCCTGAACGGGCATTGATAATGGAGCACATGTCAAACTCGCGCGAGGCGCAACTCACCGTGATTTCATGCGCGGCGTTATACAATGCCTCCTTATCAGGGTAATACGCTAATTGGCTAACTTGCCCGGCAGTAACAGGGATTCCCCGTAGCACCTGCACCTTCAATTCATTTAAAATCATAAACTTATCGGCATAAAAAAAGAGGTAACACTCCACACGGAATGTTACCTCTATATATGGGTATATATGGGTTATTTACAGCACACGCTCCATCCACAGGTTTTACAAGTACAACCGGTATTTGTTGCAGTAACAATTCACAAGCAAGCAAATCCTGCTCTTCCTCCCGGTTTACCCTTTCGGCATCGGCAGTACAGGAAATTTCTGAACAAATACCTCTCGATGGTTGTTTAGCCAAAGCCGCATCCAACACATTTCTGTGCAGGCAGCCAATAGATACCATTTTGCCTAACGAGGCAAATATGGCATATCCTTTTCGGCTCCAGTACCGGAACTTGTTGGTTGGAGTAGCAGGTATATTGGATAATCTGTTCATTCGGAATCAATCGTTAGGATTCGAGGGGCAAATTTAAAGCATTTTATTTTAGAAAACCTGCATCCGGATAGAGAAATTAAACATTATATTTGTTGCTTTCTTAGCAACACATCAAAAAAGAGAAACAAGATGAATACAAAGACTCAAAAAGAAATTTATTTTGCCGGAGGTTGTTTCTGGGGCACAGAGCACTTTATGAAGCTGATTAACGGTGTATTGGAAACCCAGGTAGGATATGCCAATGGGAGCGAAGAATTCAGACATCCCAGCTACAAACAGGTATGTACCGGGCAAACCGGCTATGCCGAAACCGTAAAGGTGGTGTATCATACCGACCTGGTACAACTTCCGCAACTCATCCGTCTGTTCTTCCGAACCATCGACCCCACCAGCCTGAACCGTCAGGGCGAAGATGCAGGTACCCAGTACCGCACAGGCATCTATTACACTGATGCAGCCGACCGCACCACCATCCAATCGGTTGTAAATGAACTTGCTCCGGAATATGAAGGCCCCATTGTTGTAGAGATAGAGCCGTTACAAAACTTCTACGATGCCGAAGATTATCACCAAAATTACTTAGACAAAAATCCGCAGGGATATTGCCACATACATCCCGAATTATTTGAAATGGCTCGCACTTCCGGTAAATAATAAGTAGTTTTTTATTTTTTCAATACAAGTTTTTAGTTGAAGAAAGTGAGTTTTTAATACAATTTGGATATTTTTTACAACTTGAACAAATACCGTTTCCTAATTATAAATACCCATAAACAGGGACATTTTATATATAATTACAAAATTGTACGAAAATAAGTTGTATATTTCATTCGTATAAAAACAAATTCTTATAACTTTGCCAAAAGTTGTACAAAAGTAAACGCCAAAACGCTACCAACCTGTATAATAATGAACACTCGACAATCTTTTGACTTACTACAGGAAATGACCGGATGGGGGTGGTGGAGCGCCAATGCGCTTACCCGCGAGATTACCCTATCTACTTTCCTGGTAAATAAATTCTCACTCGCTTCTTCAACCCTCTCTTTCGATGCATTTGTTGAACGCATTGAACCGGCTGCCCGGGAAGAAACCGTTACCCAATTACGCATGTTCCTGTCCGACGCCCGGTGCGGAGACATATCTTACCCCATTCGTACTCCACATGGATATGTTACGATATGCTCCCGGTTAGGACGTCGTGAGTTCGACGGCTTCCGGTTGGTTAAATGCGAAGGGTTTGCACAATGCGGCGAAGTTGTACCGCAGCCGCTTGTAGCCCAGGGAATCAGGTCGGGTTTAGATAAAGTGCTGGTTGGCCAGCGCCGCTTTACCCAAAAGATGCTCAATATCCTGAATCACACTTTCGGGGCCGATGAGATGGACGACGTCATGCAGGAGGTCTTCAGTAACTTCCGCGCCGATATTCTCCGGGTATATTCATTCAACCATGCCAGCCAAACCTATAGCTGCGTACATGAGTCTACCGTAAACGGAATATCGTTTTCCCTCGATAAAGACCGGAAAGAAGTGCCTATAGACACCACTTGGATGACTCCCCTGCTGAACAAGCAACCCATCTTTGTGGACGAAGTAACCGAAGAAAAGATTCCGGATGCCATACGCCACAAATTAGATGTCAAATCGTTCATGGCAGTTCCGCTTCTCTCCAAAGATGGGGTATGGGGCTACATGACTATCGGATTATTTAACCAGAAGCGTCATTGGAGTTATTTGGACAGGGAAACATTTTGGACCATTGCCAACATCGTGGGCATCTGCCTGTCGCTTCAGAAATCTGAGCGGGAAGCTATCAGCCAAAACGAGTTTCTACACAGGCTGTTCCGCAACATGCCGTTGGGATATTTCAGTTTAGGTATTGAACAAGACAAGAACGGCACGGTAACCGACTACGAATACCTGGACACTAATGAGATGTTTACCCGGATGGTAGGCATCAGCCGCGAGAATCTTTTAGGAAAGAAGCATTCGGAAATAGGTCCCATCTTTGTCAAAAAGTTAGATTTGCAAGTCCTGTCGAGGGTAGCTTTCCAGGGAGAGGTATTCCACACACAAGGCCAGATGCGCCATGACGGACGACACTACAACACCACCATCTACTGTCCCCGTAAGGGCGACATCGTAGCCTTATTTTCGGACGTTACCGATACGGTAACAGCTTCCGAAGCTTTGCAACAAAGCGAACAGGTGCTCAAAAAGATGTATGCTAATACCCCTGTAGGCATTGAATTGTACGATAAGGACGGATACATGATTGATGTCAACGAGAAAGAAGTAGAAATACAAGGAGTGTCCGGGAAAGACAGCCTGCTGGGACGTAACCTGTTTGAACATCCTTCGCTGCCTAAATTTGCGCACGATTTGCTCAAACAGGGCAAAGACGTTACGTTTAGTGTCGACATGGAAGGTTTGAAAGCAAACAGCCAATATTACGAGGTCGACAATTATAACCCCCAAAGATACCTGACTATCAAGAGTACCGTACTGCGCAATCTGCAAGGCGAAGTAGAGAACTACATGTTAATCATTATCGACAATACAGAGCTTTACGAAGCCAAAGCCCGGGCCGAAGAGTCCGACCGTCTCAAATCGGCTTTCCTGGCCAATATGAGTCACGAGATACGCACCCCGCTCAATGCCATTGTGGGCTTCTCGGATATACTTATTGAAACCGAGGACAAAGAGGAACAGCAGGAGTATATCCGCATCATCAAAAAGAATAACAGCCACCTGCTCAACCTGATTTCGGACATCCTGGATGTTGCCAAAATAGAGTCGGGGATAGTAGATGTGAACTACAGTTTCATTGTAGTGGAAGAGGTATGCAGGCAAACCATCGACAGCCTTACGTTGCAGGCCCAGGCGGGAGTGGAGTTGAAATTCATCTCCGACGAGCAAAATGCAAGCGTATTCATGGAGAGCGACCCCAAACGTATTTTGCAGATACTTACCAATTTCCTCTCTAATGCCATCAAGTTTACCAACAGCGGATGTATCACGCTGTCATACCAGGTAATAGGCGCCGAGGTGGAGTTTTCAGTAAAAGACACCGGCATAGGCTTGGCTCCCGGAGATACCGAACGCATCTTTGAGCGCTTCGTCAAGGTCGACGAGTTTGTTCCCGGTACCGGACTGGGATTGGCCATTTGCCGCAACATTTCCGACAAGCTGGGAGGGGTTATCGGAGTAGAATCGACCGTAGGAGTAGGGTCACGTTTTTGGCTACGGCTTCCATTGATGCAACAGCCATTGAACATTTTGTAATGTCAATTAGCTCGCAATGAAGCGATAAGCCGCTTGTGGCATATTTCTTCCGCAAAAAAAATATCAAAAGTGTTGCACATTTAACAGAAATAGCTACCTTTGCACCCGCAATCGAGAGAGATGCAAAGAAAATAGTTTTGGTGCGTTAGTTCAGTTGGTTAGAATACCTGCCTGTCACGCAGGGGGTCACGGGTTCGAGTCCCGTACGCACCGCTTCTTAGTAAGCGGAACAAAACTTAAAAATTACTGGTGTGTTAGTTCAGTTGGTTAGAATACCTGCCTGTCACGCAGGGGGTCACGGGTTCGAGTCCCGTACACACCGCTTCAATAAAAAATCCCTGAAGTTCAAACACTTCAGGGATTTTTTGCTTTCAGCCTATACTTAATTCATCATTTGCACTTTGGGTTCTGTCTCAGTTTTGGTGCAACGGTGTAGAATTCTCTAATTAATTGTTTTCAATCTATCATCTAATCACCAAATTATATAATAGGCTGTTAATCAAAAATATATCTGATGATAGATACATTTTTATCTATCACCCGCATCTATCATCTATCACCACATGTGTCGTCCTGAGTAGTAGTATAAGGTTTACTTGCGTTATTAGTTAC
>JAVBVL010000131.1:0-23502 GCA_031554285.1 Bacteroides sp. | reverse complement strand
TGATGCGGTAATGCTTCTTCAACGTATTATACTGGCGCGGCCCCATGTGTCCATGCGGCGGACGGAACAGGTCGGTATGCATATCGCGGTTGGCAAGGTCCGTATTGGCTAAGTAGTCGGGTGCCGAATACTCGAACCCGCGGATGTGGTTAAACGTATGGTTACCGATGCGGTGCCCGCGCTCTACCACCATCCGGAACTCTTCCGGGTGCTTGCGTATGTTATCGCCTACCATAAAGAAAGTAGCCTTGATGCCGTAGGTATCCAGCAAGTCGAGCACCCAGGGGGTGACTTCGGGGATAGGCCCGTCATCAAATGTAAGATATACCGCTTTCTCGTTGGGGTTCATCCGGAAGATAGCCTGCGGATAAAACATCCGGAGGAACCACGAAGGCTGTTCTATGAGCATGCGTTATTTTTGTTTGATACGTGTGTCGTAAGCGTTGTATAACTGTTCAAACTTATCGTAATAATGTTTTTCCAGTTTCGACTTATACTGTTCAAGCACAGCTATCTCAGTTTGCAACAATTGGAAGTGGTATCTTACTTCCATGTGCGAAATCATAAACCTGTCATCGTTCAGGCTGAGGTACCAGGTAATGTATTCAACCGACTTGTTGGCCATATCGTCTACAATCTTATCGCCCTTCTCGGCTTGCCCCAGTTTGTAGTAGGCTTCGGCCATTTGGAGCGAACCATTCTGCCAGTCGTATGCAACGTTGAACGACGGAATCATCTTGTTGGCATAGTCCAGTGCAGCCAATGCTTTGTCCTTCTTGCCTTCTTTTACAAGCTGTGTTACCAGTTGCGAGAAAGCGCGACGGTGTGTATGGCACATACGCAGGGCATTCTCATCCAGGTATATACCTTCTTTTTCAATACCACCAAACTTAAACTTGTTCATCAGGTTGTCGTACATCTTGTCGGTATCGATCTTACTGTCGAGCTGTTCGGTATTAAACGGTGTGAAGCGCCAGGCAAGACCTTCCTGGGTAAAGTGGTTACCCATGTTCAGGTGATTTTCCGGACCTACGGTAAGAGCCATGTAGATAGGACGTTCCCAGTTGGCGTTATCCAGCATTTCCAACATCATCAGCTCGCTCTTGTACAGGGCGCGTTTGCCTTTGAGGGAAATGTGCATATAATCGGGGATAGAGTCGCCCAAGGCAGCCGGAATCTTCATGCCGCTGCGGCGTACTGCTTCCTTGTCAATCTTGATTACGATGCTGTCGGTAGGTATTACGTGCAATCCTTCTTTATCGGAGCGTACCCAGTATTTCAGGATGTTCTTCAACTCGTAGGGATTTTCACCAAATTGGTTGCGTATACCTTGTATGGCTTCGGGGTTGCCGCTGCTATCGGCTTGCGCATAAAGCCGGTCGATCTCCTTCTTGAGGTCAGGACGAATCACAACGTACTCGTTGGTACCTTCCACATACTCCGAACGATCCCAGGTAATGGGTAATGAGGGTGAGTCGTATGCCGGACGTTTCATTTGGTCGATGTACCAATCTGTTTGCAGGTAGCTCAGGTTACAGGTACGTGTATCGGTGCGGAAGCCCTCCGTTTCCTGGTTGTACCACAAGGGGAAGGTATCGTTATCGCCGTTGGTAAAAATAATCGGGTTACCGCTTTCTTGCAGCGTCATCAGGTAGTTCTGACCGAAGTCGCGCGCTACATAACGTCCACTGCGGTCGTGGTCGTCCCAGGTTTGTCCCGCCATTTGGATGGGTACTGCCAGGCAAACTACCGTAGTTACCGTACCGGCTACTACTTCACTCATCTTGGCCTTGCGCTGCAACCAGTTGGCAATGGCGGCTACACCCATACCTATCCAGATGGCAAAGGCATAGAAGGAACCGGCGTACGCATAGTCGCGTTCACGCGGTTGGAGCGGCGTTTGGTTGAGGTAAAGCACAATAGCGATACCCGTCATAAAGAAGAGGAAGAATACCACCCAGAATTGTTGGATACCCTTCTGTCCGCTGTAGGCTTGCCACAGGAACCCGAAGATACCCAGTAGCAACGGTAAACAGTAGAATACGTTGTGTCCTTTGTTGTTCTTCAAGTCTTGCGGAAGCAACTGTTGGTCGCCTACCAAATACTTGTCGATGAAGTTGAATCCGGTAATCCAGTTACCATGTTCAATCTCGCCGGTGCTCTGAATATCGTTTTGGCGGCCTACGAAGTTCCACATAAAGTAGCGCCAATACATAAAGTTCATTTGGTACGAGAAGAAGAACTTGATGTTTTCCCATTGGGTGGGGATGTTCACCATCTCAATGTCTTCGCCGTTGTGGTAGGGTACGTCGTATCCCTTAATGTCTTGCCAGTCCTGGTACTGCTTGGTATGTGCACTGCTGTACATACGGGGGAAGAGCATATTTTGGGCATATTCATATTCTACACGTCCGGGAAGTTCGATGTACGAATCCTTCTCCCCTTCGGTAGTCTTTTCTTTGCGGATTATCTTATTGGAAGTTTCTTTGGTTTTGGGTACCATGTATCCGTCTTTCGGTTCAAAAACCACGCGGGAAGAGAAAGCCGGACCGTAGAACAACGGACGGGTACCGTATTGTTCACGTCCCAGGTATTCGCCCAAGGTAAAGATATCTTCGGGTGAATTTTGATCCATCGGTGTATTGGCGGTAGAACGGATTACTATGAGTGCGTACGAAGAGTATCCCACCATAATCATCATGGTACACAGCAAGGCTGTGTTCATGGTACGTGCCGAAATGCGGTATTTCTCCTTGATTTTGGCTTGCATGTTGGGGCTGAGGTACAATGTAAGTCCGGCAATGATAACCAAACCGATAAGTACGCTGCTTACTCCGTGTCCGTAGAAAGGAATACCGAGCAGGGCAATGGTTACTACAAACGAAATACACATCCGTTTGGAGCTCTTTTCCACAAAGCTCTCGTATACGCCCCATATCAGAGCGGCTGCCATTACGATGATGTACACAATTACACCGGTATTGAATGGCATGCTCAATGTGTTTACAAAGAAGAGCTCGAACCAGCCACCTACTTTTACTACACCCGGCACAATACCGTACAGTACGGCGGCTACCAGGATACCCGAACCGGCAAGTGCCAGCAGAGAGCCTTTAGCGTTGGCTTCGGGGTTCTTTTTATAGTAGTATACCAGTACGATGGCAGGCAAACAAAGCAAGTTGAGCAAGTGTACCCCGATACTCAGACCGGTAAGGTAGGCTATCAGGATAAGCCAACGGTCGGAGTGGGCTTCATCTGCCACATCTTCCCATTTCAGGATGAGCCAGAATACCACGGCAGTAAACAGCGAAGAGTAGGCGTATACCTCACTCTCCACGGCACTGAACCAGAAGGTATCACTGAATGTATACACCAAAGCTCCTACCAATCCGGAACCCATGATGGTAATCAGTTGTCCGGTGGTGATGTTGTTCTCGTCTTTGACAACTAATTTGCGTACTAGGTGGGTAATGCTCCAGAAAAGGAACAAGATACAGGCACCACTCATCAGGGCGCTCATGTAATTCACCATCTTGGCTACCTGGGTAGGGTCAGAGGTAAACTGGGTGAAGAAGTTGGCGGTAAGCATGAAGAAGGGTGCACCGGGGGGGTGTCCGACTTCCAACTTATAAGCGGTTGTGGTAAACTCGGGACAGTCCCAAAAGCTTGCTGTAGGCTCTATGGTAAGGCAATAGACCGTTGCAGCGATGAGAAAAGTAAGCCAACCTACCAGGTTGTTTACGGTTTTGTACTGCTTCATTAAAACTATACTTGTTTATTGATTAACACGTTACGTGGGGGCAAAGATAATGATTTGTGTGAAGAAAGTTACAGGATTGTGAATATTTAAGGATGATGATGGTGCTCCTGTAAGATGCGGTGGGGCAGCGAACCATGTCCTAACAACTCGATGGGGCAGTGGAAATGTTGTTCCAACCACTCCCCGGTTACGTCGATAGCCGGATGGTAATCAAGTGTTTCGTTCACACAGGCAATTGACTTTACCTGTTGCAATACCGTACCAATATCGTGGCTCACAAGGATGATGGCACAGTCGCGGTTTATCTCGCCCAGAAGTTCATACAGGCGGGCTTCAAACTGCTTGTCGATGTAGGTGCTCGGCTCATCCAGAATTACCAGCGACGGGTCAGATACAATGGCTCGTCCCAACAAGGCACGTTGCAACTGTCCGCCGCTAAGTTGTCCGATGGAGCGGTGCTCCAATCCTTCCAATCCCATGCGGGTAATGATGTGGCGCACCTTTTCCCGGTGTTCGGCGGTGAAACGGCTGGTAAGTGACTTCTTTACACTCAGCCCCGACAGCACCATCTCTTCTACAGAGATAGGGAACTTGCGGTCGATGGAACTGTATTGCGGCAGATACCCCATGGTAAGATGTTCTACCGGCTTTCCGTCCCGGAAGAAGTTGATCTTTCCGTGGGTAGGTTGCAGTAGCCCTAAGATACATTTCACCAACGTAGTTTTACCGCCTCCGTTGGGGCCGATAATTCCGAGGAAGTCGTTCTTAGCTACACGCAGGTTTACATCGTGTATAACCGTATGACCGTCATATCCGGCTGCCAGTTGCTCTATGTGTAAGATGGATGGTTCCATGCTTTATTTTTAGTGGTTGGCCAATGCTTTGGCTATCTGAATCATTTCTTCGTGCCAGTTGTAGTTCAACGGGTTGATGGGTACTATGTGTGTATGTGTTTCGTTGGCAATAATCTCTGCATTCCGCTTGTCAAATTCCGGTTGGATGAAGATTACCCGTACATTCTCGGCGCGGCACTCGTCAATGAGTCCTTTTAGATAAGAAGGTGAAGGCTCTTTGCCGCTTTCTTCTATGGGGATTTGGTGCAAAGAATAATCACGGGCATAGTAGGAGAGGGCGGGGTGATAAATCATGAATGCGCGCGACACATCGCTACCCGACAGTTCTTCACGGATAAGCCGGTCTGTGTGCTTAATCTCTTGGAGTAGGGAGTCACGACGAGCTGCATAGTACGCTTCATTATTGGGGTCGAGCTCTGCTAAAGCTTTGTATGTATTCTCGGCAATAATCAAGGCACTGCTTGCCGAATTCCAGATGTGTGGGTCGGCACTACCCAGGTGTTGGTGGTCGCCATGTACCTGCCCGGCTTCAAAAATGAGGTTGATGCCTTTGGAAGTATCAAATACTTTAAGGCGTTTGGCATTTTCGTGGAGCCGCTTGGCCCACGACTGCTCAAATCCGATGAATCCGATGCGCAGGTATGCTGTACTCTTGTCCAATTCTACCAATTGTTGTGGGGTAGGGTCGTAGGTTTCAGGGCTGCTACCTTTGGGTACCATGCACTTTACATTGAATTTATCGCCTGCAATGGCTTCAGTAAAATAACGTTGCGGTTCAATGGTAACGGTGATAACTTGTTTCCCATTGTTGCCTACTCTTCCCGTACAGCTTGCCAGAAGAAGTGCGCTTAGTAAGTATGTGTATTTTTTCATAAGATAGTATTACTAAAGTATTTTTTGTGCTCTTAATATTTCGCGTTTTCCACCGGGAGGACCGGGAAGTCGTTCAACCAGGAATCCTACTGCTTGCAACATGCGGCGTACACTGCCTTTGGCGCAATAGGTAGTTAGAATCCCTCCCTTATTTAATATAACGAAAATATGCGAAAATAGTTCTTCCGACCACATCTCGGGTTGCTTTTCGGGTGCAAAGGCATCGAAGTATACTACATCGTATCTGGCGTTCCCTACAAAGGAGAGGTGTCCGGTAGCTACGTCTTCCTGCACTTTGTGTAACGTGAAATGGGGGGTAATGGCTACATCCTGCTCCCAGGGAGCCGTATGCAGGGTTTCAAATAAAGGATTCGTGCTGTATCCTAATTGGGCTACGGTATTCCACGGCAGCGGATAAAGCTCTACTCCTGTATAATATACTTTACGGGAGGCGCTTTCAACCGTTTCCAGGGTAAGCAAGGCATTGAGCCCTGTCCCGAAACCTATTTCGAGGATGCGTGGTTCGGTGGCTTGCGAGGCATTAAGTCCCATTTCCACAAAGATATGTTGCGATTCGGTATGTGCTCCTTTCACCGAATGGTAGTGTTCATTCAGGGAAGGAACAAAAAGAGTGGCACTCCCGTCTTCGGTATGTTCAATGATACGCTCCATTACCGCCAAAACATGTCGATAAGTCCTTCAACAGCCAGTAAAATCAGGATGTAGCGCACCAGTTTACCTACGAACATGGAAATAGTAGTGAGCCATACGTTACTTCGCATAAATCCCAGTGTAATGGCAATTACCTCTCCCAAAGCGGGGAGGAAGGCAAAGAAAGCCATCAATGCTCCTTTCCCCTGCAGGAACTTCTGCATTTTGATCAGCTTTTCTTCCTTAACCTTGAAGTATTTCTCTATCCATTCAATTTTTCCCAGATGCCCCATGTAGTAGCAGCTCATTCCGCCTACGGTATTACCGAGTGTGGCAAATAGGAGGCAGAGTATGGGATCTAATCCGACTTCAACCAGGGTAATAAGAATGACCTCCGAAGTGAAGGGCACAATACTTCCTGCCAACAAGCAGGCTATAAATAAGCCGGGGTATCCCCAGTCTAAAAGAAGTTGTACTAACGATTCAGTAAAAGCGTCCATATATTATATCCGAATAAAGCCACCCATGCAATCATCGAGAAGATGAAGAACAAGTTGGAAGCACGACTGTTGGTAAGGGCAAAGAAGTGGGCTGCCATGATGCTTACTACGACAATGAGCGGAGGCAGTAAGTCTTCGATATGTTCCGGTTGCAACAGGCATAGCAAAAAGAAAAGGAATCCCAGCCAAATAACAAAGGTGAGAAGTGTTCGTGTACGTATTTTATCGTGATAGCTACCTACGGCACAGTGTATGGAGCTAACGAAGAATAACAGAAACAGGTATCCCAGAATGAGGTATTTCCAAAGCGGTAGACCGGCTAAAACATGAATCCGGTGGAAGGTGCCCAGTTCTACAAAAGGTTGATAAAACAGTTCCAGGTGACCGGTAAAGTAAGTATATCCAAACAGGAACCAGTACGGGAAGCTCCAACCTACCAATGAAGCACAAAAGCTACGGGGGTTGAGTGACTTGAAATGATAGGCGCTCAGCCACCAGAAAGGCATCAGGAAAGTAAGCTGCGGAAAAACCAGGCTACCTAATCCGATGTAAACAGACGAGTGGAACAAGTCGGTCGACGGATGTATTTCATGATAGCTCCTGAATAAGAAAAAGATGGCGAATAGCAAGCATACTGAAATAACACTACCGGTATTGAGCGGATATATCCAAGGTACTGCCGTTATAAAAAGGAAGTATAACGATGACTGGATGGATGCCCGCGTACCGATGATGTTGAACCGGTTGTTGATTTCAATCAGAAAATAACCGCCGGCTGCATATAAAAGGAAATTAACTACCGTGGTACTCCATGCCGGTATCGATGCGTGAAGGTTGTTCCACAAAGGATAAGTAATCTCCGGCGACGGTATGGGGAAGAATAAAATATTAATGAGCCCGCTACAGAGTATGCAGGAAAAAATAACTATAGGCAGGGTAAACCTGCCCATAGTTATTTGATGCTGTAGCCGCTTGCCTCTCATTATAAATCGAAGCCGATATCGCGACGGAAGTTTTTATTGTCGAAGCTAATCATGTCGGTTACCTTGTAGCACTTTTCCAGTGCTTCCTGCTTGGTTTCACCGTAGGAGCACACTGCCATTACACGTCCGCCATCGGTTACAATACGTCCCTCTTTAACGGTTGTTCCGGCATGAAACAGGATGCTGTCGGTAGTTTCGGCCAGGTTGAATCCGGTAATGGGGTATCCTTTCTTGTATGCTTCCGGATAGCCGCCGCTTACCATCATTACACAGGTAACCGTGCGCGGGTCGATAACCATGGTTTTGTTATGCAGTTCTACTTTGTGCACCCCTTCGAAGAGATCAACCAGGTCGCTTTGGATACGTAACATTACGCTCTCTGTTTCCGGGTCGCCCATGCGTACGTTGTATTCAATCACCATCGGTTCGCCTTGTACGTTAATCAGCCCCAGGAAGATGAATCCTTTGTAAACGATGCTCTCTTCCAACAATCCGTTGATGGTAGGTTCGATGATGCGTTCGCGTACCTTTTCCATAAATTCTTCGTTGGCAAACGGAACGGGAGTGATACTGCCCATACCGCCGGTGTTCAAACCTTTATCGCCTTCGCTGATGCGCTTGTAGTCCTTGGCAACAGGCAATACTTTGTAGTGTTCGCCATCGCTCAGTACAAATACGGAACATTCAATACCGGTGAGGAACTCTTCGATAACTACCGTAGCCGAAGCGTCTCCAAACATGCCGCTGAGCATTTCTTTCAGCTCTTTCTGGGCTTCTTCCAGGGTGTTCAGAATTAATACACCCTTTCCGGCACACAGTCCGTCGGCCTTCAATACATACGGTGCATTGAGGGTTTCCAGGAAAGCCAATCCTTCGTCGATGGTTTCGGCGGTTACGCTTTGGTAGCGCGCGGTAGGTATGTTATGGCGTTGCATGAATTCTTTGGCGAATTCCTTGCTTCCTTCCAGTTGTGCACCCTTCATGGAGGGACCGATGATGGCAATCTCCTTGGTGGCTATATCGGCTTTGAAATAGTCGTAGATACCTTGTACCAACGGGTCTTCGGGACCTACCACAATCATATCAATTTCCCTTTCGAGGGCAAATACTCTCAGTGCATCGAAATCGGTAGCCTGAATGTCTACGTTTTCGCCTACTGATGCCGTTCCGGCGTTACCGGGGGCAATGTACAGTTTCTCCACTTTGGGACTTTGGGCAATCTTCCATGCCATGGCGTGCTCACGTCCGCCCGAACCTAATAGTAATAATTTCATAATAGCAAGTATTCTTATAAGTTGTCTTCGAAATAACGGGTTATTTTCTCATGCAAATGTACGCGGTCGCGACCCAGTACATTGTGCTTATGCCCCGGATAGATAAACAAATCGGGGTAGGTGCGTGCATCGACACATGCCTTCATAAACGAGAGGGTATGCTGAGGTACGCACGTATCGTCATGGTCGTCATGAATAATCAGCAGGTGTCCTTTCAGGTTACCGGCCAGGTTCTTCAGGTTGGTTTGCTTGTATCCTTCGGGATTACTTTGCGGGGTATCCATGTAACGTTCACCGTACATTACCTCGTAATATCCCCAGTCAATAACCGGTCCGCCGGCTACGCCTACTTTGAACAGGTGGGGATAGCGAAGCATCAAGGCAGTGGTCATGTGTCCGCCGAAGCTCCAACCGTGTACACCGATGCGTGTGCCGTCTACGTACGGGAGCGATTGCAGGAACTCGGCACCTTTTACCTGGTCTTTTCCCTCTTCAATGCCCAACTGGCGGAAGGTAGCGCTCTCGAAAGCCTTTCCACGGTTGCCGCTTCCGCGGTTATCTACCGAGAAGAGGATGTATCCTTTATTAGCCATGTACATGTCCCAACCGCGCAGGCCGTTTAGCCAACCTCCGGTAACCATCTGGGCATGCGGACCGCCATATACGTAGATAATGGCAGGATATTGCTTGTTAGGGTCAAAATCGGCGGGCTTGGTAAGGCGGTAATGCAAGTCGGTTACGCCATCGGCTGCTTTGATAATGCCGGTTTCGATGACAGGCATCCGGAAGCCTTCAAACGGATTGGCGGCGGTAAGCAGGTTAATGCTTTTTCCTTTCAGCACGTTTACTATGTCGATGTTGCGCGGAACAGTGGGCGAGGAATACGTGTCAATTACATACGTACCCGATGCACTTAACTGTGCCCGGTGTACGCCCTCTGTAACGGTACCGATAGCCACGCGTTTGCCGCTTTTCAGGTTTACACGGAACAGGTTGCTTTGCAGGGGAGAGTATTCGGTAGAAGCAATGATTATTTCTTTCTGTGCGGTATGGAAACCCACTAAATCTTGTACCATCCATGCTCCTGAAGTAAGCTGTTTCAGCAGCTTGCCTTGCGTGTTGTACAGGTAGAGGTGGTTAAACCCGTCGCGCTGACTTTGGTAGATAAACTGCGAACTATCCCACGGTAAGAAAGTGATGGGTTGTTGCGGTTCTACGTAGTCGGGTGCCTGTTCCTCCAGCAAAGTGGCCATCAATTCGCCGGTTTCGGCGTTGTATTGGCACAGTTTGGCGTGGTTCTGGTCACGATTCAGTTCAATGAGGTAGATGCTTTGCTCGTCGGGCGCCCAACAGATATTGGTGAAATAACGGTCGGTAGGGTCGCCTGTTTGCAGATACAGCGTGTGGCCGTCTGCCGGACGGTAAATGCCTACACTTACCACGTGGCTGGTATTTCCTGCCATGGGGTAGCGTATGTTGTTTACCTCGGCCATGGGAGTGGTGATGTCTACCAACGGGTATTGCGCCACCATCCGTTCGTCCATGCGGTAGAAGGCTAATAAATTGCCTTTAGGACTCCAGAAGGTACCTTTGGTAATGCCAAACTCGTTACGGTGTACCGACTTCCCGCATTCTACTCCTTCGGGTTCGTTGGTTACTGCTTTATCGTTTACATACAGGTTATTATTTATGGTAAAAGCCACATTCCCTGTTGCGATGCAGTAGTCTCTATCCCCCATCTTTTCTTTCGCGATGCGGGTTGAGAGAACTGTTTGTTTGTCTAAGCTATAGATAACGTAACCGGTAGGCAGGGTAATGAGCATCTGCTTTTTATCACTCCACGGAAACGAGACATTATAGAAATGTGGTATGGGGCCTGCTTGTAGCCCTTCCAGCGCCTTGTTTACTTCGGTACGCGTGGTAAGCACGCTCGTTGCACCTGTGGCAGGTTGTACGGCATACAGTGTGTCTATATCGGGTTTGATGCATACATCGCCCCACCATTGGAGGTTGTATATATTCTCTGCAAACCGGTAGGTTGCCCCGCCCGGAGTTACATCTTCCAGTGTCAGTTGTTTCAGCTCTTGCGCCATGATAGTGGGTGTAGAGATAAAGAGTGCTGCCAGCAGCACACAAAGTTTACTGCTTCTGTTCATGGTTAATCGTTTTCGGTATCCGGTTTTCTGGTGATTCGTTTGCGGCCGGTGGGTTCGATACGCGGTTTGCGGTCGAATACCTTGCCTTCGTCACGGCGACTCTTGAATTCCCGGAGGGCACGTTCGCCTTCTCCTTCTCGACGCGGTTTGAATTCGGGTTTACGTTCAAAGCCAAAGCCGTCGCTTTCGCGACGTGGCTTGCGGTCGAACGACTTGCGTTCGCCATCAAAAGAGCGTTCGCCGTCACCTTCCCGACGTGGCTTACGGTCGAATGGTTTGCGGTCGCCTCCAAAAGAACGCTCCCCGCCTTCACGCGGTTTACGGTCAAACGATTTACGTTCGCCCCCAAAAGAACGTTCTCCGTCTTCACGGGGTTTACGGTCGAATGGTTTGCGGTCGCCACCAAAAGAACGCTCTCTGTCTTCGCGCGGTTTGCGTTCAAACGGCTTACGTTCACCTCCGAAAGAGCGTTCGCCCTCTTCGCGGCGGGGTTTAAATTCCCGCTTTTCGTTCGAAGCTTCTTCAGTGCTGAGCAACTCTTCGGCTCCTTCGGTACTCTTGAAGTCTTTATAGCGGCCGTCGAATATCTGGTATTTACGGAATTCGCACTCCAAAGCACCGTTAAATAAAGGCATTTTGCGACTTGGTTTCAAACCTATCTGCTCAAAACACTCTTCGCGGTAGGAGAGTACCCACGCATCGTTACCAATAAAAGCATGCTTAAAGCGTTCGCCAATCATCTGGTACAAGCCCAGCAAGTCATTGGTCGAGATTCGCTCACCGTACGGCGGGTTGGTTACAATGATAGCTTTCTCGGCGGGTTGTTCAAACTGTTGGAAAGGCTGTACCTTCAGCACCACATCCTTTGATACCCCGGCAGCCTTCACATTAAACGTAGCAATTTCGTTGGCTTTGGGGTTGTTATCGTAGGCATAAATCTTATGTTCAAATTCACGCTCCTGGCTGTCGTCGTTGTAGATGCTGTCAAATAAATTCTGGTCGAAGTCGCCCCACTTTTCAAAAGCAAACTCCTTGCGGAACACGCCCGGGGCAATGTTGCGGGCAATCAAAGCCGCCTCGATGGGAATGGTTCCCGAACCACTCATGGGGTCAATCAGGTCGCACTCACCACGCCAGCCGGTCATCAGAATCATACCTGCCGCCAACACCTCGTTGAGGGGAGCTTCTACTGCTTCCTGACGGTAGCCACGACGGTGCAGCGACTCGCCCGACGAGTCGAGCGACAACGTGCAAGTGGTATGCGCAATGTGTATATTGAGTGATACATCGGGCTTATTGATACGTACCGAGGGGCGGCTGCCGTCTTTCTCGCGGAAGTAATCCACGATGGCATCTTTTACCTTATAGGATACAAATTTGGAATGACGGAACTCTTCGCTAAACACTACGGCATCTACGGCAAACGTTTTATCGGCATCGAGGTACTCTTCCCACTGAATAGCTTTTACTTGTTCGTACACCGCATCGGCGTCTTTGGCGGTGAAGTGCTTGATGGGCTTCAGGATGCGGATGGCTGTACGCAGACAGAAATTGGCTTTGTACATCATTTCCTTGTCGCCCGAGAATGAAACCATGCGGCGACCCAGTTGTACGTCGTTGGCACCCAGTGCGGTAAGTTCTTCTGCCAATATTTCTTCCAGTCCCTGGAAGGTTTTGGCAATCATTTCAAATTGTTCGCTCATAAAAAGTGATAGTGTTTATTGCAAGGTGTCTCACCTTATTTTTTTGCTTTTGATTGTACAATGCGTGCTCCTGCCGGTACATCTTCGGTTATCCAGATGTTGCCGCCAATGGTGGCTCCTTCGCCAACGGTGATACGGCCCAGGATGGTGGCATTGGAATAGATAATTACATTATCGCCCAGGATGGGATGGCGCGGAATGCCCTTGATAGGTTTGCCTTCGGCATCCATCGGAAAGCTCTTGGCACCCAAAGTAACTCCCTGGTATAGTTTGACATTTTTGCCCAGGATACTGGTAGAGCCAATTACCACACCCGTACCGTGGTCGATGGTGAAATACGAGCCTATCTGTGCTCCCGGATGGATGTCGATACCCGTTTCGCTGTGCGCCAGTTCGGTGATGATGCGCGGGATAAGGGGCACTTCCAGCTTCAGCAGTTCGTGCGCAATGCGGTAACTGCTGATGGCTTTGATGGCGGGGTAGCAGAAGATTACCTCACCGAAACTCTGTGCAGCCGGGTCGCCGTTGTAAGCAGCTTCTACATCGGTAGCCAGTATGCGGCGCAGTTGCGGCAGGCGACTGATAAACTTGGCTGCCAGCAGGGCGGCCTCTTCCCGTCGCGAGTCGTTACACGTGGAACAATCGTCGTTACTTTTGAAGCAAAGTCCCGCCAGAATCTGGTCGGAGAGTAGTTCAAACAAACGTTCGGTGTTTACGCCGATGTGGTAATTGATGGTGCGGCTGTTGAGGGTGGAGTTGCCGTAATAGCCGGGAAACAGGATGGCCCGTGACAGCTCGATGATGTCGCATAATACACGTGCAGAAGGCAAGGGTTCGCCGTCCTTGTGCTGATGGAACAGTCCTTGGAATGATTCGCTTTCCGATAGCTCGTCGACTGCCTGTGTCAGAATGTGGGTGAAGTTCAATGGACTCATTCAGATTCCTTTCAAATTGATTCGGTGGCAAAGGTACAAATTATTTGCACAATCACTATCAGATTATCAGGAGAATAGGAAAAAAAGCTTTCTTTGTATGTGTTATTTGAATGTAGCCGAAACATCCTCCATGAGTAAAAAATGTGTTTTGATTCGCCATTCGCCATCTTTTTGGACTTACCTCACTGATTACCTGATAAATAATCGATGGCGAATCGCTTTTTGATTCGCCATCGATTCGCCATTTTAACATTGATTCGCCATTCTTCAGGAGATTCTTCGCAACAGTAGTAAGCTAATGGGGTTCAGTTTCATCAGATGAAACGATCGGTTCAGGGACTAAACCGTTGGTTTCAAGAGCAAAACTGCCGGTTTCAGGAGCAAAACCAGCAGTTTCAGCAAGGAAACTTTTAGTTTTCAAGGCATGAAACAAGGAGTTTCGGGCGGTGGAACAAAAAGTTTCCGGGCACGAAACTCCCTGTTGCTTACTGAGAATGATGCGTGTATTCGTTATTAATGTGCCTCTAGCCAGTTGTTACCCCAGCCGCAATCGGCTTTCAGGGGTACATGCATGCGGTAGGCCTTCTCCATTTCTTCAATAACAATGTACTCTACCTGCTCTTTTTCGGCCAGGGGAACACTGAAGTTCAATTCGTCATGTACTTGCAGAATCATTTTGGCTTGCAGTCCTTCGCTACAGAAGCGCTCGTAAATACGCGCCATGGCTACCTTGATAATATCGGCGGCACTACCTTGGATGGGGGCGTTGATGGCATTGCGTTCGGCATACCCGCGTACCACGGCGTTGCGCGAGTTGATGTCGGGCAGGAAGCGTTTGCGGTGGAAGATGGTTTCTACATATCCCTTCTCCTGTGCTACGCGGATGCTTTTGTCCATGTACTCTTTTACTTGCGGATAGGTGGTGAAGTATCCTTCTATCAGCTCTTTAGCCTCCTTGCGGTCTACGTTCATCCGCTCGGCAAGGCCGAACACGGAGATACCGTAAATGATGCCGAAGTTGGCTGTTTTAGCCTTGCGCCGCATGTCGGGCGTTACTTCGCTGATGTCTATCTTGTAAATCTTGGCGGCGGTGGCGGCATGAATGTCGTGTCCGCTCAGGAAAGCATCGATCATGTTCTTGTCTTCGCTGAGGTGCGCCATGATGCGGAGCTCAATTTGCGAATAGTCGGCGGAGAAGAAAATACTTCCCTCGTCGGGGATAAAGGCCTTGCGAATCTCCTTGCCGTTCTCGTCACGGATGGGGATGTTTTGCAGGTTGGGGTTACTGGAACTGAGCCTTCCCGTGGCGGTAACCGTCTGATTGAAAGAGGTATGCACCCGTCCCGTGCGGGGATTGATAAGTTGGGGCAGGGCATCGATGTAGGTGCCCAGGAGTTTTTTCAGTCCGCGGTGCTCCAGGATTTTGTCGATAACCGGATGGCGGTTGCGCAGGCTCTCGAGCAGTTCCTCGGAAGTAACGTACTGCCCTGTCTTGGTTTTCTTGGGCTTTTCAATGATGCGCAGTTTGTCAAACAATACCTCACCTACCTGCTTAGGAGATGCTATGTTGAATTCCTGTCCTGCCAGTTGGTATATTTCCTGTTCAATGACTTGCAGTTGGGCGGTGAAGTGTTCGGACGATTGCTTCAATGCTTCGGTATCCAGCAACACGCCGTTGCTCTCGATGTTGGCAAGTACGGGAACAAGCGGCATCTCGATGTCATAAAACAATCGCTCCGCCTGGTTGGTCTTGAGTTCCTGTTCCAGGATGTTTTTCAACTTCAGGGTAACATCGGCATCTTCACAGGCGTACAGGTACACTTCCTCCGGTGAGAGGTCGCGCATGTTCTTTTGCCCTTTTCCTTTGGGGCCGATGAGCTCGTCGATATGGATGGTTTGGTAACGCAGGTAAATTTCGGCTAAGTAATCCATGTTATGCCGGAGTTCCGGTTGAAGTACATAATGGGCTACCATCGTATCGAACAATTTTCCTTTTACCTCGACTCCGTAATTTTTCAACACCAACAAGTCGAACTTTATATTTTGTCCTACCTTGACCGATTTTTCATTTTCGAAGAGGGGCCGGAATTCTTGAACAATTTTTAACGCTTCTTCGCGGTCGGCAGGAACCGGAACATAAAAGGCTTCATTTTCGGCCACCGCAAAACTCATCCCTACCAATTCAGTATCCATCGGGTCGGTTCCGGTGGTTTCCGTATCTAACGAGAGAATTTCGGCTGTCAATAAATTTTGAAGTATTTCGCTTCTTTTCTCCTTTGTGTCAACGAGTTGGTAATTTGTTTTAATAGTTTTTAACGTCGTGAGGCTCGTTTTTTCGGGCTCGTCGGGGGACTGGGGCTGATTTTCGGCAAATAAATCGCCTTGAAACAGGTCGTTTTGCGCAAAGAGTCCACCGGCGGGTCGGCTCTCTTTCGGGGCGGCCAAGTTGGCTCCGGCATTTCCCTCTTTCCGGAAGATACGTTCCATCAAAGTGCGGAACTCCAACTCTTCGAAAATTTTCCGGAGTGCGTCTTCGTCCGGTTGTTCGCGGCGAAGCGCTTCCATGTCGAGCGCGATGGGTACATCGATTTTAATGGTGGCAAGAAATTTGGAAAAGAGAATCATTTCGCGGCTGCTTTCCACTTTGGTCTTTAAGGCTCCTTTCAGTTGGTCGGTATGATCCAACAGGTTTTCAATGCTGCCGAATTCGGCAATCAGTTTTTGCGCCGTCTTCTCGCCAACGCCCGGACACCCGGGAATGTTGTCGGAGCTGTCGCCCATCAATCCCAACATATCGATTACTTGTGCGGGTGAAGCAATGTCGAACTTTGCCTTTACCTCTTCAATGCCCAACCGTTCAAATTCTTTGTCGCCATACTTGGGACGGTAAATGAATACGCAGTCGCTCACCAACTGACCGTAATCCTTATCGGGTGTCATCATATAAGTAGTGATGCCTTGCTTGCCGGCTTCTGTTGCCAGAGTGCCGATTACATCATCTGCCTCGAAGCCTTGCACCTCCAGGATGGGGATGTGGTAGGCGCGGATAATGTCTTTAATGATGGGAACCGAGAGGCGTATGGCTTCGGGTGTTTCTTCGCGTTGTGCCTTGTATTGCTCATAAGCTTCGTGGCGGAAGGTAGGTCCCGAGGGGTCGAAAGCTACCCCGATATGTGTAGGATTTTCTTTCTTCAACACATCTTCGAGGGTGTTTACAAAACCCAAAATAGCCGAAGTATTGAAACCTCTGGAATTGATTCGCGGATTTTTAATAAATGCATAATAAGCACGATAAATCAATGCATAAGCATCTAAAAGGAAAAGTTTATTGTTTGAACTCATAATTTTAGTGATAATTTCATGGTAAAAGTACAAAAAAATACGGGATTCACCTTTTTATTATTACTTTTGTGGGCAAATATGTGAATGCATGGACCGCATATCATTGATTACACATCCTATAACCGGTGAACTGGAAGAGTTCAAACAATTGTTTGACGGTGCTCTTACAGGTTCTAATTCTTTACTCGATTCGGCACTCGCCCACATCCGGCAAAAGAATGGGAAGATGATGCGCCCTGTACTCGTATTATTGGTGGCACGCCTGCTTGGCAATTGCAAGCCGCAAACTCTTCATGCCGCCGTTTCCTTAGAATTACTTCATACAGCCAGCCTGGTGCACGACGATGTGGTAGACGAAAGTACCGAACGTCGCGGGCAACTCTCTGTGAATGCCATCTATAACAACAAAGTGTCTGTGTTGGTTGGCGACTTCCTCCTGGCCACTGCTTTGGTGCATGCCGGCAAAACGATGAGCCATGATATTATCGGGGTGGTTTCGCAGTTGGGGCAGGAGTTGGCCCAAGGTGAGTTGCTTCAACTTTCTAACATCAGCAATCCCGATTTCTCTGAAGATATTTACTTTCAGGTAATTCGTCAAAAAACAGCGGCTCTTTTTGCTGCTTGTACTGCTACGGCTGCCATCTCTGTAGGTGCTATGGAGGAGGAAGTAAAGTTTGCCCGCCTGTTTGGCGAGCACATCGGTACCTGCTTCCAGATTAAGGACGACATATTTGACTACTACGAGAGCGCTTCCATTGGCAAGCCTACCGGCAACGATATGCTTGAAGGTAAGCTTACGCTTCCCATCTTGTTTGCCCTTACGGGCTCGGATAACGACCGTGCCAAAGAAACGGCTTTAAAGGTAAAGGAGGGCAAGGCTGCTCCCGAAGAGATTACCCGGCTTATTGACTTTGCCAAGCAGAATGGAGGCATTGAATATGCTACCCAAAAGATGCATGAATACCAACAAAAGGCATCGGCATTGTTAGCTTCTTTCCCGGCTTCAGTGTATAAAACGTCTTTGGAAGCCTATCTCGATTACATAATTGAGCGTAACAAATAAAATTTAATATATTCACCACAGAGGACACAGAGGACACAGAGGGCACAGAGGATTAATTATTATTTTTCCCTCTGTGCCCTCTGTGTCCTCTGTGGTGAACTGTGTCTTTAGAAGAACGTTGTTTCTTTCCCTAAGATATCCGACAGCAACAGGTTGGCCAGGCGGCTGGTTCCCAAACGGAACAGTTTGTTATTCAGCCATTCTTCGCCCAACAGTTCTTTCACAATGGTGTAATATACCAGCGCGTCGTGTACGGTATTCATGCCTCCCGCGGGCTTGAAACCTATCTTGGTTCCCGTTTCCTGGTAGTATTCGCGGATGGCTTCGCACATCACGTAAGCAGCCTCGGGCGTAGCGGCAGGTTGCTGTTTGCCGGTAGATGTTTTGATGAAGTCGGCACCTGCGTAGATGGAGAGGAGGGAAGCCTTTTTGATGTTCTCGGCTGTTCCCAGTGCACCCGTTTCCAGGATTACTTTCAGATGGTTTTCACCGCAGGTATCTTTGATCTCCTGTATCTCGTCGCACATGGTTTCGTAGTCGCCACTCAGGAACTTACCCACCGAAATCACAATGTCAATCTCGTTGGCTCCTTCCATGATAGCCATGGCGGTTTCGGCCACTTTAATCTCGATGAAAGTCTGCGAAGAAGGGAAGCCGGCCGATACGCAGGCAATGTTTACCCCTTCTACTTCGAGGGTATCTTTCACTACTTCGGCAAAGTTTGGGTATACGCAAATGGCGGCTACGTTTTTCAGGTCGGGGTAGGTTTCTTCGAACTTGTTTACCCGTTCAGTAAAGCGCATTACGCTTTCGTCGCTATCGTTGGTGCTCAGTGTGGTGAGGTCAATGCAGTTGAGCAGAAGTTTTTTGACTGCTTCTGTATTGTTTCCGGGCACTTTTTTCTCGATTAATGCGGCTACTTTAGCTTGTATATCGGCATCGTTTAGCTGCGTGTTGTACTTGGCCAACATGGCGTTGTACTTGTTGGGTGTGTCATTTGTTTCCATGTTCACTCAATTTGGGGTTATTTTTATGTCTTTGATTGTCTCGTTGGGTTTTCTTTTCCATGCTTTGGGCAAGCGCTTGGGTGAGGTCGGTCCCGGTTTGGTTGGCAATGCATATCAGTACCCAAAGAATATCGGCAAGCTCCTCGCTGATGTTCTCTTTCTCGCCCGGTTTAAACGACTGGTCGCCGTACTTGCGTGCCATCACACGCGCCAATTCGCCCACTTCTTCGGTGAGTACGGCCATGTTGGTAAGTTCGCTGAAATAGCGTACTCCGTATTGGTGTATCCATTGGTCAACCTGCTTCTGGGCTTCCTCTATTGTCATTATTCTTTGTTTTTACTGTCCATACAGATGGTAACCGGTCCATCGTTCATCAGTGTTACTTTCATATCGGCGCCAAAGGTGCCGGTGCCTATCTCTTTTCCCAGCGCTATGCTTAGCTCCTTGCAAAACTGTTCGTAAAGCGGAATGGCAATCTCCGGTTTGGCGGCTTTGATATAGGAGGGACGGTTTCCTTTTTTAGTGGATGCGTGTAGGGTAAACTGGCTGATTACCAGTATTTCGCCTCCTGCATCCAGGATTGATTTGTTCATCACGCCCTGCTCATCGTCAAAGATACGCAATTGCACGGTTTTTTTGCATATCCAGTCTATATCTTCTTGGTTATCAGTTTCTTCAAACCCTGCCAAGATGAGCAATCCTTTGGCAATGGCCGATTTGCAGACCCCGTCGATGGTTACCGAAGCGTGTCCTACCCGTTGTATTACTACTCTCATGTTCTTTGCATTATTGATAGCGAGGACAAAAATACAAATTAATTTCTATTCACCGCAGTATCGTACTGAGTAACACGGCGTTTTATTTCATTAGTCATTGGGGTGTTAGTTTTGTTTCACGGCCTGATAATTCTTTTTCATGGCCTAATAACCGGATATTAAGGCCTAATATCTTCGTTTCAGGCCCTAATAAATGATTATTAGGCCGTGGAAAAGAATTATTTGCCGATGAAATTTGGTTCTTTGCTAACTTTGGTGTAGTTAAGGGCTGAAATATATCGGGCCTTCAGCCCTTAACTGTACCAAAATTGGCGAAGAATCAAAAATTTGGAATAACGATTATGATTATCCGCATTCTTCCCCCTTGCCCCGGAGGGGCTATGTGTTCGTAGCCGTGGGCGAGAGCCCACGGTATTAGATGTCCACCAAACATGCGCCACGGAGTGGCGCTGTATGTCATTCCAAGAGTGCACATAACGCATAACAGCGCCACTCCGTGGCGCAAAATAGGGGAATGTACCGTTCCGTGGGTTTCACCCACGGCTACGAACGCATAGCCCCTCCGGGGCAAGGGGGGGAAGAAGGCGGATAATCATAATGTATGGCCATTCCATTGTCATCGGTTAAAATCGACGGCAATGGAGCGCTTTTTCCTGTGGGAGTTAGAAGAGGAAGGGGGAGTTATAACTTACCGGTCAGGGTTTCTTTGATGAGCTTAGCTTTGCTTTCGCCTACAATAGCAGCTAATTCTTCTACGGAAGCCTCTCCAATGCGTTTTACGCTCTTGAATTCCTTTAATAATGCTGTTTTGCTTTTGTCTCCGATGCCCTTGATGGTATCTAACGCCGATGCAACCTGGCGCTTGCTGCGCTTGTCGCGGTGGAAGGTAATGGCAAAGCGGTGTACTTCGTTCTGAATACTCTCCAACAATCCGAATAACGGGCTCTTTTGCGGTATCCCGATGGTTTGGGGAGGGAATCCAAACAGCAATTCGGAGGTGCGGTGCTTGCGGTCTTTAGCCAGCCCGGCAATGGGAATGTCTAATTGGAGTTCGTCCATCACTTGGCGTACTACCTCCATTTGTCCCTTTCCACCGTCGGTAATAAGCAAGTCGGGTAGGAGTGTTTCTTCCTCAATAGCCCGTTGGTAACGCCTCCGTACCACCTCTTTCATGGAAGCGTAATCGTCGGCTCCCTCTACCGTCTTGATGTTGTATTTGCGGTACTCCTTCTTGGCAGGTTTACCCATCTTGAATACCACACAAGCAGCCACGGCATCGGTTCCCTGAATATTCGAGTTGTCAAAGCATTCAATGTGCATGGGGGGCTTGGGAAGGTGTAGCTCCTGTTGAATTTCCTTGAGCAGGCGCATGCTCCGTTGCTCGGGATTGAGCTTCTCTGCCTGCTTCATCCGGTCGGCTTTGTACTGCTTCACGTTGAGCAGGGAGAGGTCTAACAGCTTCTTTTTATCTCCTCGTTGCGGGATGGTAAAGGTTACATCGTTCAGTTCGATATCCAGTTCAAAGGGCACAATAATCTCACGGGAAGCGCTTTTGTAGCGCTCACGCATCTCAATGATGCCCATCACAAGCAGTTCTTCCTTGGTTTCGTTGAGTTTCTTCTTGTATTCAAAGGTAAACGCTTGATTTATAGCTCCATTGGTGATGTGCAGGTAATTGATGAAAGCCGACTGGTTGTCGTCTTCCTCGATGGAGAACACATCGATGTTGTGCAGCACAGCGCTTACTACCTCCGACTTGGAGCGGTAAGCTTCGATGAGCAGGTAACGCTCCTTTACCTTTTGTGCCTCTTCAAAGCGCATATCGGCCGATAATTGTTGCATCTCTTCCAACAGGCGGCGACTAATCTCCTGCGTATTACCCTTTAGAATCTCCTTGATTTCGGCAATGTTCTTCAGGTAATCCTCTTGCGACTGGTATCCTACGCAAGGTCCTGCACAGTTCTTGATATGATACTCCAAACATACATTAAACTTCCCGGCGCGGATATTCTCCGGCGAGAGGTTCAGGTTACAGGTACGTAGTTGGTAGAGGCGCTTAATCAAATCGAGTACCGCCATCATGGAAGGCATGTGGCTGTATGGACCGTAATACGATGAACCGTTTCGGATTATCTTGCGTGTTTTAAATACCCGTGGGAAGTATTCGTTCTGCACACAAATGGAAGGGTAGGTTTTGTCGTCCTTCAACAGCACATTGTAGCGCGGCTTGTACTTCTTGATAAGGTTGTTTTCCAGCAAGAGGGCATCTTCTTCCGTATTCACTACAATGTAGCGAATATCCGCAATCTTGCTCACCAACACCCGCGTTTTTCCTGGTTCGTGCTCCTTGCTGAAATAGGAGTATACCCTACGTTTCAGGTTTTTCGCCTTTCCAACGTAGATAATAGTCCCCTCGGCATTCAGGTATTGGTAAATGCCGGGCTTTTCAGGCAGATTGGCTACAATCCCTTTCAAGTATTCGCTGGTGTCGGTTTTTGCAGTCATAACGGGTTATAGATGCAAGATGGAATCTATCTGAGTGTCCTTGGTAAAGGCTTCGCGACCTTTCAATTCGTCTAATTCAATAATAAAGTTCACAAACACCTTCTTGGGGTTAAACTTTTGCACTAATTTGGTTGAGGCAACCATAGTACCTCCGGTGGCCAGCAGGTCGTCATGAATCAACACCACATCGTTTTCGTTCAATGCATCCTTATGTATTTGCACGGTGTCGGTTCCATATTCCTTGTCGTAGCTCTCTTCCAGAGTTTCGGCAGGCAACTTGCCGGGTTTGCGGATGGGAATAAACCCTACATTCAGGCGTGTAGCCAGGATAGGCCCCATGATGAATCCGCGCGATTCGATGCCTACTACTTTGGTAATGCCCTTATCCTTATACATCTCGTACAAGGTATCCGATAACTCTTGTAAGCATGCGGGATTTTTAAACAAGGTAGTTACGTCGTAGAAAAGAATACCCGGGATAGGAAAATCAGGAATTTCCCGGATGTTTTGTTTGAGTGTTTCTTGGCTCATAATCAGTCTATTATTTTAATTATTTGATTGTTTTGTTTCACGTGGAACATCGTACTACCTCCCGCAAAGTACCAGCAGGACATTGATGTCGCTCGGGGATACACCCGGGATGCGGCTTGCTTGTGCTATGGTTTCGGGGTTTATCTTAATCAATTTTTGCCGGGCCTCAGTAGATAAGGATTGGATGGAATTGTAGTCAAACTTGTCTTTTATCTTGATGTTCTCCAAACGGGCCAGCTTGTCTGCAATCATGCGCTCGCGATCAATATATCCTTGATACTTTATTTGTATTTCGGCAGCCTCTATGATTTCTTCTTTACGTTCAGTAATGGCATCTAACTCGCGTTTGAATGCGGGGATGTGTTCGGCAATATTTTCTAATGTAATCTGCGGGCGGTTAATTAAATCAATTAATTTGCATCCGTGGCGTAGGGGTGTAGTTCCCAGTTGTTCCAACGTGTCGTTAATTAGGGCTGCTTTAATCGAATAATTTCGGCAGAACTCTATGATGTGGTTAATTTGTTCGCGTTTGCTTTTCAGTAAATTGTAACGGTCTTCTTTTACTAATCCTAACTTCCATGCTCTTTC
>JAVBVL010000093.1:0-4609 GCA_031554285.1 Bacteroides sp. | reverse complement strand
GGGAAGCTCAACCAGGGCTTCGTTGTATTTTGCAGTGTAAAGCTGCGCCGGCTCAACCGCGACATTGCCGCCGAGTTTACCCGCATCATTCAGGACATTCCCGAAGTGACCGAGTGTTACAACATTTCGGGCAGTTACGACTACCTGCTCAAGATTCACGCACCCAACATGAAGTATTACCAGGAATTTATCCTGAACGTACTGGGAACCATCGATAGCCTCGGTTCATTGGAAAGCACCTTTGTGATGGATGAGGTGAAACATGTATATGGTATACATATTTAATAAATTACAACACCCCTTATATAAAAATTATACCTTGTTTAAGCTGCTCATTTAATTAACGTTTTCTTTTATAAAAAAATGTATTGCCCTTGTAATAAGGAAATCAAATTTAATGCATACATTTGCACGTTGAAAACAAAAATTAATATTTAATTAACAAAGTTAGTAATTAAAAATTGAGTTTATGCGAATTAAAATGAGGTTAATGCTTACAGCAATGCTAATGTTGCTTGCCGTTGGCGTAAGTGCGCAGGTTACTACTTCTGCTTTAGGAGGTAAAATTACCGACACAAGTAATGAACCTATTATCGGTGCTACTGTAATAGCGGTTCACGAACCGTCTGGTACCCGTTATGCTGCTATCTCCAACATGGATGGCCGCTATTCTATCCAAGGAATGCGTGCCGGTGGTCCGTACAAGTTGGATATCAGCTACGTTGGTTTCCAATCAGTAGTAGTGAAAGGCGTTAGTTTGCCGTTGGGCGAAAGCTACGTGCAAAACGCATCTTTAAAGGAATCTAACGAATTACTTGACGAGGTAGTAGTTACAGCTTCAAGAAGCAGTAATATGAAATCCGACCGTGCAGGTGCAGTGACCAACATTACCAGCGAGGCTATTGCCAAGATTCCTACCGTTAGCCGTAGCTTGAATGATGTGATGCGTTTATCTCCCCAATCTAATACAACCAGTAATGGTTTTGCCGTGGGTGGTGGTAACTACCGTCAGTCGTACATTACCGTTGACGGTGCTGCCTTTAACAACTCGTTCGGTATCGGTGGCAACTTGCCCGCAGGTGGTTCTCCTATTTCTTTGGACGCTTTGGAACAGATGACCGTGTCTATTACTCCGTATGACGTACGTCAGAGTGGTTTTACCGGTGGTTCTATCAATGCGGTAACTAAGTCGGGTACCAACCAATTTAAAGGTTCGGCTTATATGTTTACAACCAACAATCACCTGATTGGTGGTAAGGTAGGCGATTCTGAATTGAATCTCGAAAGATCACATACTACTACTTACGGTGCTACTTTGGGTGGTGCTATCGTTAAGAACAAGTTGTTCTTCTTCTTGAATGGTGAGTACGAAGACCAATTGGCAGCAGGTCCTACTGCCCGTGCACGCGTTAGCGATAAAGATGATATCAGCAGCCTTAACCACCGTCCTACTGTGGCTAAGATGGATGAGATTCGTAACTACATGATTAGCAAATATAATTATGACCCGGGATTGTACCAAGGCTATAACCTTGAATCGCCGGCTTATAAGATTTTGGCTCGTATTGACTGGAACATCAACGAAAACAACAAGTTAAACTTCCGTTTCTCTAATACCAAGTCAAAATACAGCAGTGCGCCGTCTACTTCTACCAGCCCATGGGATGCTAAATTAATATTCCCGGGAAATGGTACTATAACTACCGGACAGACTGCAAGTTCTAACTACGGCTTGTATTTCCAGAACTCACGTTATTATCAAGAGCAGAACTTTACTTCGTTGGCTTCTGAATGGAGTTCAAAATGGGGTAATGTAAATAACATGTTGCGTCTTACTTACTCATTCCAGGATGAGCCCCGTTCTAACGATGGCGGTTCATTCCCCACTACTTACATTCTGGAAGATGGCGCAGTATATGCTTTGTTAGGTACCGAATTGTTTACTCAAGGTAACTTGCGTCAAACAAAAACATTTGTAGCTACCGACGAAGCCTCTTGGACATTGGGTAACCACAACCTGATGGCTGGTTTGCAATTTGAATCTACATTGGCAGTAAACGGTTACGCACAAGGTGCTAACGGCGCTTATGTATATTCTTCATGGAAAGACTTCACAGACGGCAAGAAACCGGCTGCATTCCTTATCACTCACTCAAACAGCAAGGATTTGTCACAATTCCAATCGGAAATGAAGATGATGCAATACTCTGCATACATTCAAGACCAATGGAGCGTAAACGATAACTTCCGCTTGACTGCCGGTTTACGTTTGGAACTTCCGGTTTACCCGAGTTTAGACAACAACTACAATGCAGCTTACGCAGCGTTGAAGTTTGGTGGCAAGAGCTACTCTACAGATCAGCTTCCGAAGAATTCTATTTCAATGTCACCGCGTGTAGGTTTCAACTGGGACATCACCGGCGAACGTAAATATGTATTGCGTGGAGGTACAGGTTACTTTGTAGGCCGCTTGCCGTTTGTATGGTTGGTATCTGCCGTAGGTAACTCTAACGTGGGACAAATTCAGGCATTCTACAACACACAGGCCGATGCTGTGAAGAATGGTATCAATCAGCCCAACTACCACACCAATGTAAACGATATATTGAAGGATCTTTATCCCAACGGATACAACCCTGCTACTCCCACAGCACCGAGTGCACCGACCATCATCGATACCAATTTGAAGATGCCGGCAACCTGGAAAACTTCTTTGGCTTTGGATGCTAAATTGCCGGGCGATATCGACTTTACTTTAGAAGGTATCTACAACAAAGACTTCGGTCCTGCTATGATTGTTAACCCGAACCGTTATGTTGCAGAAACTCAGCAAATTTCAAAGAACGACTATCGTGCTAAGTATGCAAGTTACAACAAGCAAGATGCTTATGTAATTACCAATGCAGGCAACGATGCTTACTATTACTCAATCACTGCTCAGTTACACAAAGCATTCAACTTTGGTCTCGACCTGTCGTTTGCTTATACACACTCTAAAGCTAAGTCATACAGTGATGGTATTGGCGACCAGGTTACTTCTACCTACAAAACCAATACGTACGCTATCAATGGTATCAACGACCAATCATTGGGTTATGGTACATACGTAGCTCCTCACCGCATCCTTGCTTCGGCTGGTTACTCTATCTCTTACGCTAAATTTATGCGTACAAGCGTATCTTTGCTGTATGAAGGAGCTCCAATGGGCTATGCAGGTGGTGCATACTCTTACTCTCGTTACTCATACACGTATGGTGGTAACGTTGTAGGTGATGGTGGTGCAAATAACTTGATGTACATTCCGGCAACAAAGGATGAATTAACATTCTCAGATATTAAGAATGATAAGGGAGTTGTTACTTATGCTGCTGCAGACCAGAAAAACGACTTCTGGAACTACGTAATGCAAGATGATTATTTGAAGAACCACCTGGGTCAATACGCAGAACGTGGTGGAATTGTAATGCCCTGGCATCATCAATTTGACTTCAAGTTCAACCAAGACTTCTATCTGATGGTTGGTGGCAAGAAGAACACTCTGCAGTTCGGTATCGATATCAAGAACTTAGGCAACTTGCTGAACAAGGAATGGGGTCTTTACAAACAAGTAAATAGCACCAACTTGCTGTCTTACGTTTCTAAAGACAATACTTATCAGTTTGCTAAAGTCAATAACAAAGTATTGACAGATACTTATACTAACTATAACAGCACAGCTTCTACATACCGCATTATGTTCAGCTTGCGTTATATCTTCAACTAATCGTTGAATAGAGTATAATTCAGTTTATATGGAGAGAGCACCCGTGTTGGGTGCTCTTTTTCATTATAGAGATGCAACTAAAATTCGCGTAACCTTTCTTCTATTTTTGCACTCGAGAGAGAAACATTTTTTAACATTGGAAACGGAAAACAAGTAATCCTCAAAGCCTAAATAGCTTTTTACCGATATAGCTTCTCAGCAAATATTAACAAGGTAGTTTCTTTTTCTTTCAAACAACCAGACCAAAAGAAGGGTTACACGAATTTATAATCTTAACTCATGTAGTACTCCTCATACTATACTCTACCCTAGATGATAAATAGTATCAACAGTCCAGTTTACTATTTCTGACTCTAAACGAAACGTTTTTACGATTGTGGACGAAGGGCTCCCATCCTTAGGAGTTACTTCTATAACAAAACGAACACCATAAACATGAGGATCCAAATCGCAAGGAAATCTCAAGTCATTAAGAAAAAAATATGTAGTATAATCATATACTACAATATCACTGTTAGTTATATTAATATCCGCAATTCTAAGTACTTCTGGATTAAACACAAGATATTTACTGTAATCTTCATACACAGGATAATCAAATAAACTTTCAGTATATAGCAACTCATATTGTCCGTTAACTTCTGTAACGTGTTCAATAAATTTTACATCCATATAAATAACGGGGTTGCCTACAAAATTAACCACTCCTAACGTTTTATTATATAAAGGAATATATCCCACTGCATTAGGCAAAATATTTGTACCTGGTACCCAAAATGATATTGGAGATGAAGGAAATGCCCCTGAGGTTTGTGAAGTTCCTTCCAAGCTAATATTGGCATCTAA